>CAIWRI010000077.1 GCA_903915035.1 uncultured Nitrosomonadales bacterium
CCATGACGGCACTGGATAAGCAATTCTTTGCCCTGCCCTGGCTATTGCGCAAAATCATCTGGTTTGAGACGCGCCGTGATCCTCAGCTTTTCAAACAGTTAGCCGGCACAGCAGCGGTGACGTCGATGGGCATGCATGCCAGCGGTCCTGCCGTGATTATTCCCATTACGCCGATGACGCTCACTTTATCCATAGGTGCTATTCATAAAAAGCTGGTACTGGAAAATGGCCTGGCTGTCGAACGCGATTTTATCCAGATGAATCTGGGCGCTGACCACGACATCATTGATGGCGCGCCACTGATGCGCTTTGCTGATCGTTTTAAGTTAAAATTACGCAATGGCTGTGCATTAGTACCCCCGGTTAATAAAGAATGAATATGAAAATACGTATATTAATTGCCAACAATGAAGAATTATTTCGCGCCGGATTGGTGCAACTGATCGATGGCAAGTCAGGCATAAACACGGTGGGTGAAGCTGCTGACGAAATTGAGCTGCAACACATGCTGCGAATGATCAAGGTTGATTTGTTGCTGCTTGACAGTGCGCTAACTGCCGGTACGGCGCTGATTACTCAGCTCAGACGCGATTATCCCGAGTTATTAATATTGGTTCTCAGCATACACGAAGATGTCAGCAGCGTATCCAGTGCCATTCATGCCGGCGCCTCCGGTTATCTTTCAAAAAACAGTTCGCCTGAAGAATTGATCAGCGCAATTTGCAAAGTTTTTTCAACGGGTAAATTTCTGGCCCCTCTGCTTGCCGAAAAACTGGTGTATGCAGCCTTTGCGCCGACAGCGCCGATTGTGGTTGACCTGCTTACCCGGCGTGAATTTGAGATTTATCTGCTGTTCATCGCAGGAAAAGGCAGTACGGCTATCTCCAAAGCATTGGCTATCAGTGACCGGACCGTGAGCACACATAAAAGCAATATACTGCACAAGCTGCGTGTGAAAAATCTTGCTGAACTTAATATGTTAGCGTCGCAGCAAAAAGAATCTATTTCAACAAGCTATTGCTCATAAGTTCCCCTTTTTCAATGAAATTTTAGTCGCCATCACGATATATTTTTAACGGAATACGCTACAAAATTCGCCAGAATTTATCCTCCGCGCGGAAAATTCAGTATATAGGCCATCGGGCATATTGCACAGTGCAGGCCGTGCGTGTAACTTCCGCCATACGCTTTTATTGCTTATCCACACTACGCTACGCTGAAAATTTATTGATGAAAGGCATGATATGAACAAGAAGATTATATTTTGCGCCGACGGCACCTGGAATGGTCCGGGAGAAAATCCCGACAGTTTATCCGGCACCACAAACGTGTTCAAACTGTTCTGCAATCTGGCTGGCATGCCAACGCCGGATAGCACGAGGCTCAAAAATGAACAGGAAGTCATTTTACTGGACGACAACGGCAACATCGTACAGACGGCAAAATACCTGCACGGTGTGGGAGATTCAGACAATTTTCTGGTTAAAATACTCGGCGGCACACTCGGAGCTGGCATTATTTCCCGTATTGTTCGCGGTTATACCTTCATCTCGCGCAATTATGTTCAAGGTGATGAAATTTATATCACCGGCTTTAGTCGGGGTGCCTATACCGCGCGCGCGCTCGCGGATCTGATCTCGGCAAAGGGCTTGCTTGATGCGACTAAAATTGACTTGACAGGCAATCCGGCAAATCAACTCAGCGTCGACTATGCCAGCTGGAATGCTTACCGGCTAGGCGCTGCCGTCTGGTATGCTTACCTGAAATCCGCCATCAAAGATGATGACAGCTTACTCGGCTCACTTGAGGAAATCGTCATCGACTTGCCCGCATTTCTGATAAAGCCACCTGTCGGCAATCTGCTGCCTGCCCCCATTGCCGCCGTCTGCGTCTGGGACACAGTCGGTGCCTTAGGCATTCCTGAATATTCTTTTGCGTCAGAGCAGCGCATACAAGCCATGCGTTTCGTGAACAATCAGCTGAGCCCCAATGTCATGCAAGGTTATCATGCCATCAGCATAGATGAGCAGCGCGCCGACTTTACACCCACGCTGTGGGATGACAGGAGCGGTATAGAGCAACGACTGTTCGCCGGCGCTCACGCCGATGTAGGCGGCGGATATCCTGCCGGAATCGAAAGCGCCTTGTCGGATTATGCGCTGGCCTGGATGACTGAATGTTTAGCTGCAGCCGGTGTAACATTTGCCAAACCGCTTGTCTATCCGCCGGCTCCTTGCGCAAATGGCACAGCCCACCAGCCGTGGCTGTATCCGCCCTGGAATGCCTTGCCAAGAATCAACCGGAAATTTCCGGCTTATGTAAAAGCGAATATTGATCCTTCAGTTAATAACAGGCGTCATTGCGGGCCGGTGAAGGAGGATACCAGCCTGGCTCCCTGCCTTTATGATCCGAAAAATATTTAACGCCAGTTAATAACGCCTGGTTAACAACGGCCAGATAACAATGCCAGTTAACAACGGCCAGATAACAACGCCAGCTAACCTGGGGAAATTTACCCGGATAATACGTTGATATTGCCAGACATTATCGCGGGAAAGCGGGAGGCATCCGCTTCCGGCTTTCCTGCCTGCCGCCGTTGCAATGATGCCGCTGTCATATATCAGGAAAAACCTGCTATTTATTCAGCCAAAGCAAGCCTGTTTGCGATACCATGACGGTTGAATTTTTGCCCGTCCTTGCCATGTCTACAGAAGTTGCCCGTTTCTTTTCCGAACAAAGTCCGCTAGCCGGCGAAGTATCCTCATTCCGCCCGCGCGCGCAGCAACGGGAAATGGCGCTGGCCGTCGCCGAGGCGATAAAAAACAATTCAATTCTGGTCGCGGAAGCCGGAACAGGTACCGGAAAAACCTTCGCCTATCTGGTGCCCGCACTGCTGGGCGGCGGCAAGGTAATCATTTCCACCGGCACCAAAAACTTGCAGGATCAGTTGTTCCAGAAAGATTTGCCTATGGTGCGCGATGCACTGAAAGCGCCTGTTTCAATCGCTCTGCTCAAGGGGCGCGCCAACTATGTATGCCACTATCATCTGGAGAGAACGGCTAGCGACGGACATTTCGCCACGCGTGAAGACATCAGACATCTGGCAAAAATCAAAAAATATGCCAAGGTTAGCAATACCGGGGATAAAAGTGGCGTAGCTGATGTGCCGGAAAATGCCCCGATCTGGCTGCAGGTGACCTCGACCCGCGACAGCTGTCTGGGTCAGGAGTGCCCGTATCATAAGGAATGCTTCGTACTTCATGCCCGCAGCGAAGCAATGAAGGCCGATATCGTGGTGGTCAATCATCATCTTTTCTTTGCCGATGTGATGTTACGCGACGAAGGCGTGGCGGAACTGTTGCCCGCCTGCAATACGGTCATTTTCGATGAAGCCCATCAGTTGCCTGAGACGGCCAGTCTCTTCTTCGGCGAAAATCTGTCCACCTCACAACTGCTCGATCTGGCACAGGATGCACGCATCGAAGCGCTGACTTCCGCCAAGGATTTTGCGCCGCTTCCCAAAGCCTGTGATGAACTGGATAAGGCTGCACGCGATTTGCGACTGGTGTTCAAAAAAGAAGGGCGTATGCCTGCCATCGCAACGGAGAGTTTTGAGGAGTTCGCCCCTGCCCTGAAAACCTTGAGTGAAAAACTGACGCAAATCGGCAGCATGCTGGAAAAACAGGCTGAGCGCAGCGAAGGTCTGGAAAACTGCTGGCAGCGTGCACAAGGCTATACCTTACTGCTGAAAAACTGGCAAGACGACAAGACCGAGGATAAGGTGCGCTGGCTGGAAATCTATCATCACTCCTTGCAACTGAATGCGACACCGCTGTCCATTGCGGAGATTTTTGAAAAGCAGATCGACAGCACTGCCCGCGCCTGGATCTTCACTTCCGCGACGCTGGCGGTCAAACAGGATTTTTCCCATTATCAGACTGAAATGGGCTTGCTCAAAGCGAAAACTGCCTGCTGGGACAGCCCGTTCGATTATGAAAAGCAAGCCTTGCTGTATGTGCCGGGCAATCTGCCTGAACCGAACAGCGAAGGTTATACCGAGGCGGTGGTCGAGGCGGCCCTGCCTATGCTGGCAGCTTCCCGCGGACGCGCCTTTATGTTGTTTACCAGTTTGCGTGCGATGCAGCGCGCTTATGAAATCTTGCTGGCCGAGTTCGAGCAGCGCGGCTGGGATTATCCCTTGTTATTGCAGGGGGAAGGTTCGCGCAACGAACTTCTGGAGCGTTTCCGTGAACACGGCAATGCCGTGCTGCTGGGCAGTCAGTCATTCTGGGAAGGGGTGGATGTGCGCGGTGAAGCCTTGTCGCTGGTGATTATCGACAAACTGCCCTTTGCGCCGCCTGATGATCCTGTTCTGGCCGCGCGCATCGCGCAAATCACCCGACAGGGTCGTAATGCCTTCATGGAATACCAGTTGCCGCGCACCATCATCACCCTGAAACAGGGGGCAGGACGATTGATACGCGATGAGAATGACCGTGGTGTGCTGATGATCTGTGATCCGCGCCTGATCACCAAACAGTATGGAAAACGCATCTGGCAAAGCCTGCCGCCGATGAAACGCACACGCATTGAGGCTGAAGCCGTGGCATTTTTTGATGCAACCCCGGATTAAGTCACTTCGTTGATGCAATCAGTGCCAGTTTCTGCTGGCGGTTCAAATGTTTGATAGCCTGTTCGCGGCGCGAAGCTGCTGATCTGTCCGTGCATCCTTCCAGATAAACCAGCAGCACTGGCCCGCGCGCGCGGGTATATTTGGCTCCGCTGCCGGAGTTATGTGCGGCAAGGCGTTTTTCAAGATCATTGCTGATGCCGCAATACAGCGTATTGTCAGCACAGCGCAACAAATAACAAACCCAATGATGGTCCGATGACATAACGCTTACGAAATGCAGAAGTAAAAACGGATTATTCAATGATTTCGTGTGAACACACGAAAAGTGGCAATCTTGCAATACATGTTAAAAATGCTCTGCCTGTTATAAGCTAACAAAAGCAGAGCAATTTCTTACCAATGTCGATCAGATCTGCCGGATGGCAATCCCTGACTTAATAGACGCGTGGCTTGAGCGGGAAGCTCTCCACAGTCAGCGGTGTCATGCGGACTGCTTTGTACTCCAGACGACGTCCTTCTGAATAATACAGGCTGTGTTTTAACCAGTTTTCATCATCGCGTTCCTGGAAATCATCGCGAGCATGGGCGCCGCGACTCTCTTTACGCGCTTCGGCTGCGATCATGGTAGCCTGAGCCACTTCGATCAGATTATCCAGTTCCAGCGCCTCAATGCGTGCGGTGTTAAATACGCGGCTCTTATCCTGAATTTGCGTGTGAGTAATACGTTCTGCAATTTCCTTGATATTCACCACGCCGGCTTTTAGCAACTCGGGGAAGCGGAATACGCCGCAATGCTTTTGCATGCTTCTGCGCATTGCATCACCAACTTCAGCGACGTTTTCGCCGTTAGTCTGAGAGTCCAGACGGGCAAGACGCGACATAGGACGATCTGCAGCATCGGCAGGCAAAGGTTTTGCAGGCAGATTGCTCTTCAAATCGGCGATGATCTGACGGCCGGCTTCACGGCCAAATACCAGCAGATCCAGCAACGAGTTACAGCCCAGACGATTAGCACCATGCACCGACACACAGGCGCACTCACCCACGGCATAAAATCCGTTAACCACTTCGTCCGCACCGGTCTTATTGGGCGTAACCACCTGACCATGATAATTGGTCGGTATACCACCCATCATGTAATGCACAGTGGGTACAACCGGGATAGGCGCAAGCGCAGGATCAACATGTGCAAATTTAATTGCGATTTCACGTATGCCCGGCAGACGTTGTTTGATGACGTCTTCGCCCAGATGATCCAGTTTCAGCATCACATGGTCGCCGTGCGGGCCGCAACCGCGTCCTTCGTTAATTTCTATGGTCATGGCACGCGACACCACGTCACGGCTGGCCAGATCCTTGGCGTTCGGTGCATATTTAGGCATGAAGCGTTCGCCATCCTTATTCACCAGATAACCGCCTTCGCCGCGCACGCCTTCAGTGATCAGTACACCCGCACCATAGACGCCGGTCGGATGGAACTGGAAGAATTCCATGTCTTCCAGCGGGATGCCTGCACGCGCCGCCATACCCGGACCATCTCCGGTATTGATAAAGGCGTTGGTACTTGAATGGAAGATACGTCCTGCACCACCCGTTGCGAACAAGGTCGCACGTGCTTCAAACATCATCACTTCGCCGGTTTCGATTTCCAGCGCGGTCACACCTAACACATCACCTGATTCATCACGAATCAGATCCAGCGCCATCCATTCGATAAAGAAATTGGTATTGGCTTTGACGTTCTGCTGATACAAGGTATGCAGCAGCGCGTGTCCGGTACGATCGGCCGCAGCACAGGCACGTTGCACCGGATTTTTGCCGAAATCCTGCATATGTCCGCCGAACGGGCGTTGATAAATCTTGCCGCTGTCCAGACGATCGAAAGGCATGCCGAAATGTTCCAGTTCATACACCACTTCCGGTGCTGCACGACACATGAATTCGATGGCATCCTGGTCTCCCAGAAAATCAGAGCCTTTGACTGTGTCATACATGTGCCAGAGCCAGTTGTCTTCGCTGACATTACCCAGGCTGGCGGCAATCCCGCCTTGCGCTGCGACCGTATGAGAACGGGTTGGGAATACTTTAGAGAGCACCGCCACTTTCAGTCCTGCCTGGGCCAATTGCAACGCCGCACGCATTCCTGAACCACCAGCACCGACTACCACCACATCAAAGCTTCGTTTATTGACTGCCATTTGTTAATGTACCTCTCTA
The DNA here is from genome assembly GCA_903915035.1 of uncultured Nitrosomonadales bacterium. GTDB lineage: Bacteria > Pseudomonadota > Gammaproteobacteria > Burkholderiales > Gallionellaceae > Gallionella. The sequence continues at coordinate 6,851 of CAIWRI010000077.1, forward strand.
AATTTTTATGCCGGGTAAAGCCGGATTGAAATCCGCTCTACAACCAGAATCCTGATTCCTGAATTTAAAACCCCCACAATACCTGCACTGACCAGATGGTATACAAAACCAGTGCCAGTATCACAAGTACATAGATCACCAGTCGAGCACCGGCCGAACTGACATAATCCATCACAACGTCGCGTATGCCTACCCAGGCGTGGCTATACAGACTGAGCAGGAATAGCAAGGCGAAGGTGCGTACAGCTTGACTTGAAAATAAAGCGGCCCAACCGACATAACCCAGATGAGGATTGAGCAACAGGTAACCACCCAGTGCCAGACTACCCGCCGCCATGACCACGGCAGCAACGCGCTGAATTATCCAGTCACGCAAACCGTAGTGTGCACCGACCACAACTCTGTTTACCATAGTTTAGCTCCAATCAAAATTGTCAACAGCAAACTCACCAGCAAAACAACCTTACTGCTGTCGCGTGCCATTTTGAGGTTATTTATATAATGCATGTCAATCGCCAGATAGCGCAGACCGGCACAAAAGTGATGCAGAAAGGACCACAACAGGCCAAGTGAAAGCAGTTTTAGCAAAGGATTTGCCAAAATATCCTGTAAGCTGGAAAAGCTTTCTGTGGAGCGCAGACTATATTGCAACATCAGCAATAACAGGGGTAGCGCCAGGAACAAGGCTAGCCCGCTAATACGATGGAGAATAGAGACTAATCCGGGGAGAGGTAACTTGATGAGATGCAGTGCAAGATGCTTCGGACGTTTTTTTTGCATGTTTAGCCTTATGACGTAAAGAAAATTACTGTGCTGCATAATACTGCATAGCGCAAAAAAAAGAAATGAATTATGATGCTCATACCTTAACTCAACGGGAATAAACTTATGAAAGCACCTGTACGCATCACAGTCACCGGCGCCGCCGGCCAAATCGGTTACGCAGCACTGTTCCGTATCGCCAATGGTGACATGCTGGGTCTGGATCAACCTGTCATCCTGCAATTACTCGACTTGCCTCAAGCACAGGCAGCATTGCGCGGCGTCATGATGGAACTGGAAGATTGCGCTTTTCCATTGCTCGAACAAGTCATCATCACAGATGATCCTGCTGTTGGCTTCAAGGATACTGAATTCGCACTACTGATCGGCGCACGTCCACGCGGCAAGGGCATGGAACGCAAGGATCTGCTCGAAGCCAACGGTGCCATTTTCACCGTGCAAGGCCGCGCACTGAACGATTTCGCCGCACGCAACGTACGCGTGCTGGTCGTTGGCAATCCTGCGAACACCAACGCCATGATCGCAATGAACAATGCGCCGGATCTTGATCCGCGCAACTTTACCGCGATGATGCGTCTGGATCACAACCGCGCGATCGCTCAGGTTGGTCAAAAGCTGTCAAAGCCTAATCGCGATGTCACCAATATGATTATCTGGGGCAACCATTCCAGCACGCAATTCCCTGATCTGGGTCATTCAAAAGTTGCCGGCAACTCAGTTGCGGCTCAATTGACTGATCTTGAATGGGTAGAAAGCGATTTCATCCCTACCGTGCAAAAACGCGGTGCAGCGATCATCGAAGCGCGCGGCCTGTCAAGTGCAGCGAGTGCGGCCAATGCTGCGATCGTTCATATCCGTGACTGGGTACTGGGCACACCTGCCGGCGACTGGGTCACCATGGGCATTCCATCCGATGGCAGCTATGGCATTCCAGAAGGTGTAATCTACGGCTTCCCTGTTACCTGTAGCAACGGTGACTACACCATCGTGCAAAATCTGTCAGTCACCGAAGCCGGTGTCGCACGTCAGAAAGCCTCCTTGCAAGAATTGCTGGAAGAACGCGAACTGGTAAAACATTTACTGGGCTAATTTGCGAACTTAGGTGCCTGCCGGACTTGTATCACGAGTGCGCCGGGCACCGGGTCTCAAAGAACCCGTCAGCAGCAACGCTATCAGCAGCAGCACAGCCCGGTTACCCCAGCGTACATACGGCGTGCTGCCCTGATAGCCCTGTACCATTCCTTGCAATACCGACAGCTGATGCTGCGGCAATTCCCGCAATACTTTTCCATTAACACCGATGATAGAGGTCACACCGGAGTTTGTCGCACGCAACATCATGCGACCGGTTTCCAGTGCGCGAAACTGCGACATTTGATTGTGCTGCGCGGCAGCGATAGAATCGCCAAACCAGCCGTCGTTGGTCACATTCACCAGTAAAGTCGCTGCCGGTAAGGCATTGATAATTTCTTCGCCAAACACGTCTTCATAGCAAATATCCACCGCCACCCGCTGCCCCGCCACCTGCATCGGCGGTTGTATAAATTCGCCCCGCGCCAGATCACCCATCGGAATGTGCAGTACCTGATTGATCAACCAGCCAAACACCGCTCTTAGCGGGATGAACTCGCCAAACACGACCAGATGATGTTTGCGGTAACGCTCTGTGCCGCCGGACTTTTCGGATCCGCCCAGCACGATCACGCTGTTGTAATAGCCCTTGCTGTCCTGTTCGAAAACACCTGTCAGCACATCACCATCATTGCGTTTTGCAGAGACACGCAACTCATCCAGCAGCGCTTGAGGCAGATCATCGTGCATCATCGGCAGCGCCGTTTCCGGCAAGACAATCAACTTTGCCGGGTTTTGCAACACCAGGTTCCGGTAGAGAACGAGCGTTTTGAACAGTTGATCTTCGTCAAACTTGATATCCTGTCCGATATTACCCTGCGCCAGCGCCACCGAAAAAGGCGTACCAAAAGTAGTTGTCCAGTTGATCGTGCGCAACATCGCGCCGGCTAAGCAGAAGAGTAGAAATGCCAAAATCGTAATAGCTCGATGCCGGCGGTTAAGCCGGATACTCGCCAGCAAGCCTGAACAAATGGCCGCAACCAGCGACACGCCATAAACACCGAGCAACGGCGCGTAGCCTGCCAGTGGACTGTCACTGTGCGCATAACCCAGCGTCAACCAGGGAAAGCCGGTAAAAATCATGCCGCGCAACTGTTCAATCAATACCCATACTGCGGGCATCACCAGCAGTGTACGGGCATTCGATTTAAACAGCCCCTGCAAATAGCCTGCCAGTGCTGTAAACAGGGAGAGAAAGGCCGTGAACAGCAGCAGTGCTAAAGCCGCCAGCCACATCGGCATGCCACCAAAGTCGTGTAACGAGATATAAATCCAGCTGATACCCGCACCAAACAACCCTATGCCAAAGGCAAATCCCAACACTGCCGCTTGCCGCGCCGTATCGCTTTTCGCCCACAAGACGAATAACACTGCCTGCGCCAGCAGCGGGATAATAAAATATCCGAAGGGCGCAAAGCCATACATACAGGATAATCCGGCCAGCAAAGCCAGTCCGTTTTCTTTTCTTGATAAAAACATAGTCGCCTGACAATTTGCAAAACGGACGCAGCATAACCGATTCGCTCCCGTCTATCTTCGGATATTTTCTGAACAGGTGCGACAATATGTCACAGCCTGCCTGCTCTGCGCTCCTGTAAAATCGGCACGTCAAAATAAATACAGAATCTCGGCCATGCGAATTTACAAAAAACTGTTCAGTGCTGTTTTGGCACTCGCTGCAATCAGCAGCAATCAGGCATCAGCTTGTGCCTCCTGCGGCTGCACGCTATCCACCGACTGGGGCAGTCAGGGAGTCAGCACTGCGCAGGGCTTTTCAGCTGACTTATCCTATGCTTATATTAATCAGAATAAACCGGTATACGGCAGTAATACAAAACCCTCTGCCGCACTGATCAACACCCTGTATGCCAATGGTCAGGAAATTGAGACCGCCACAAAGACGCAAACTGTCACCGCGGCCTTCAATTACAACAGCGACACCTGGGGTATCAGCCTGCAGATCCCCTACTTGAATCGCAGCCATGCGACCAATGGCAATCTTGATCCCGCTTCTGACACACCAGAAGCAGTACCACAGGGCACAAATGGCGGAACATCTTCCGAAAACGGCTTGGGCGACATCCGTGTCACCGGTCGTTACAGCGGGTTTTCTGCCGACAACACCAGCGGTCTGATTGCCGGGATTAAATTACCTACCGGCAGCACCACTGCCAATTTCAGCGGAGGCCCGAGTGCAGGTTCTGCACTGGATGCCGGCCTGCAATCGGGCACAGGTTCCACCGATGTCATTCTGGGCGCCTATACTTCAGGCCTGATCAGCACTTACGGCTGGTTTGTGCAGGGCACGGCGCAACACGCCATCTCACCGCTGGTCAATGAAGCCAGCGGCACTTATCGCCCCGGGGACACCTATTCCGTCAATACCGGCATCCGCTATGCCGGTTTCGGCGCGCGCGTAACCCCTATGCTGCAACTCAATCTGGTTCGTCGCACGGCCGATCAGGGCACTGCCGTGCCGACTGACGTATTAACCGGCGCGCCGGTCAGCAGTGGCACACTGGCCTATCTTGCACCTGGCGTCTCAGTGCGCTTAACTGGCGGCACATCGGTTTACGGCTTCGTCCAACTGCCGGTTTATCAAAATGTCGGTTCATTGCAACTGGTGCCCAAGTACACCGCCACCATCGGCATACATCAGACTTTCTGATAAGGCACAAAAAAACGAGATTACCCATGCGCACAATCAGGCTACATCAATTTGTTCTTTTCAACGCGCTCATGTGGTCATTATCAGGCATGGCCTCCGACTGGCAACTCAAGGATACGGCGGGCGCACGCTACACGCTCTCCGCTTTGCACGATCACTGGATACTGGTGAACTTCTGGGCGCCCTGGTGCCCATCCTGCATTGAGGAATTGCCGGCATTGCTAGCCGTGCAAAAACGGCATCCCGACCTGCAGGTCCTCGGCATCGCGGTGATGTACCGCACAAAACAGAGTGTCATGGAGATGGTGAAAAATCAGGCACTCACCTACCCTATTGTGTTCGGCAGCGAGGACACTGCCGGCGATTTTGGTGGACTGGAAGGTCTACCGACCAGTTTTCTGTATTCACCTGACGGAAAATTGGTGGGCAAACACGCAGGTCCCCTGACGCAAAACGACATCGAACAAACCCTCGCAGGAAAAAACACACAACTCTTCACTCGATAAGCTGCGAGAATGTCAGCCTATGAATATACCTCCTCCCACCACCACTTGCAGCACCTGCAAAGCCTGCTGCTGTCGCTTAGAGGTAATGCTGCTGGGCGAAGATGACATTCCCGCCGAATTGACGACACGGGATAATTGGGGCGGCTGGGTGATGGCACGACTGGATGACGGCTGGTGTGCCGCCTTGGACAGGAACACGCTGCTGTGCACAATTTATGAGCGCCGCCCCTGGATATGCGGCGACTATCAGGCAGGCGATCACGATTGTCTGGAACAACGAACGCTGCATCACCTTGCTTAAAAAATTCAGACACGCTATTTAATCGCTATAATCATGCGCATCGTCGTGGCGACTTATCCTGAAGCCCCGCTGTAAAAACTTATTTAACCTCAATCCTATTACTCAACCATGTTCACACCGGCAACCGTCATAAAACTATATCGCGCAACAGCGATTTTGTTCATCCTAACCCTTTTTACCGTGGGCAGCGTCCCGGCCACAGGACAGGCATTTCCCGGCAATTCACACTGGATAGCTCATTTGACGGCCTATGCACTGATTGCTTTTTTTTGCGGCCTGGGCTGGCCTAACTGGCGGGCAGTCTTTATTGCCCTGTTTGTTGCCACCATCGGCCTTGTACACGAACTGACTGAAATCATCACCCATGCTCATCCTTTTGAACAAAATGATGTCGTCATTAACGCGACAGGCGCATTGATTGGTGTTTTGATTCTGAGTATTATTCGGGAATTCAGATTGAAAAATTAGTCGCTACCGCCCTTGATAAAAATACATTATTCTCAATAAATAACCCACAGTCAAGAATTCGGATTTAGCCGGTTTAACCTTCAAGTGGAACACTGCATGGCATCGGTCACGACTTTTCTGGTCAGGTGTGGTGAGAATAATTCGATAAAATCATAAGTATAAGCGCGCAGATATTCGTTTTTGCGGATGGCAATCCGGGTGGTATTCGCCTCGAACAAATGCCGGGTATTTATCTTGCAAAGATGAGGCTCCCGTTGCGGGACGAAGGCGATCTCGGCCAGGATGCCGACCCCCAACCCCAACTCCACGTAGGTTTTAATCACATCAGCATCGATGGCACTCAGTACGATATCAGGCGTAACCCCGGCTTTTGCAAAAGCATCATTGATTTTGCTGCGACCGGAAAAAGCAAAATCATAGGTGACGATGGGGTATTGGGCTATTTTCGCCAGCGTCAGCACGTTTTCCTTCAGCAAAGGATGCTCTGGTGGCGTGATCAGACAATGGTGCCATTCATAGCAGGGCAGCGTGACCAGTCCTTCATACAACACCAGGCTTTCGGTAGCGATGCAAAGGTCGGCTTCCCCGTGCAGCACCTGTTCGGCAATCTGAGTTGGGCTCCCCTGATGCAAACCCAGCTTTACCTTAGGATATCGCCCCATGAATTGCTTGACCGCGGGTGGCAGGGCATAACGCGCCTGGGTATGAGTGGCGGCAACGGTCAGAATCCCGGCATCCTGAGCGCAGAACGCCTGACCTACCTGCTTGAGATTATTCGCATCGTGCAACATGCGCTGAGCAATGGATAAAACGACTTTTCCGGGTTCAGTAATGGCGACGATACGTTTTCCGCTGCGCACGAATATCTCAATGCCCAGCTCTTCTTCCAGTTGTTTAATCTGTTTGCTGATCCCGGGTTGAGACGTAAACAACGCCTCCGCCGCGCTGGAAATATTCAACCCCTGACGCACAATTTCATTGAGATAACGCAGTTGTTGCAAATTCATTGTCGCCTATTAATCGCTATTGATTATAAGATAATAACATTAAAGTATTTAATTGCATAAGCCAAACTGACTACAATACGTCTCATTAATTTTTTGGATGCGTATAATGGATCCGATGTATACGTTATCCGGATTTTTAGTCGGTTTGATTGTGGGTGTTACCGGTGTGGGTGGCGGATCGCTGATGACGCCATTGCTGGTACTGGTTTTTGGCGTCTCTCCGGTCACGGCCGTTGGTACGGATTTACTGTATGCCTCGCTGACTAAGACCGTCGGTGCCTGGGTGCATGGCAAACGCGGCACGGTGGACTGGCGAGTCGTCGGACTGTTATCTCTGGGTAGTTTGCCGGCCGCACTGATCACTATTTTGCTGCTGAAATACCTGGCTCTGGATGAAAAGACACTGCGCAGCCTGATGAGCCATGTGCTGAGTGTGGCGTTGCTGCTGACCGCCAGCACTTTATTGCTCAAGGAGCAGATCAAGAAATTCGCCAAACGTCGTGATGGTACGGTCTACGAGTTGCACCACCGTTACCTGCCTGCCGCGACCATTACCACAGGAATCGTGGTCGGAACACTAGTAACAATTTCCTCGATCGGAGCTGGCGTACTCGGCACAGTAGCCCTGCTGTTTCTGTACCCGCGCATGCCCTCTGTCAAAGTGGTCGGCACCGATATTGTGCATGCAGTGCCGCTGACGGCTTTTGCCGGCATGGGGCATCTGGCGCTGGGCACGGTGGATCTGACCTTGCTGGGCAGTCTGCTGGCGGGCTCCCTGCCGGGGATTTATATTGGCAGCCATTTGAGCGCCAAAGTACCCGAACGCGTGTTGCGCCCCCTACTGGCGGCGATGTTGCTGATTATCGGTTTGAAGATGCTGTTCTACAAATAAGGAAAATAACATGAGTGAAAATAAAGCCAATAAGCCCAAACAAGTCAGCTGGTTCAACGGCTGCGGCGGTCGCATCGGCGTCGTGGTAGGGCAAACCGGCGATCACGCTTATATCGGTGTCGCCCTGCGTCACGATGAAGATTCGGATGTTCAACATATTTTGGCCTATGGCGCGAAGTTTCCGCTAGCGGCAGCCTTGTTGCTGCCGGTGTCCAAATCATATCCGCCTGAGGAAATCTAAATGTATCGTTACGATCAATACGATCACAAGCTCATCGAAGAACGCGCAGCGCAGTTCCGCGACCAGATCAGTCGCCGACTGTCAGGCGAACTGCCTGAGGATGAGTTCCGCATACTGCGCTTGCAAAACGGCTTGTACATGCAAATCCACGCCTATATGCTGCGCATCGCCGTCCCTTACGGACTGCTCAATACAGCGCAAGTGCGCATGTTCGCTCACATAGCCCGGAAATATGACCGCGATTACGGCCATTTCACCACGCGCCAGAATATTCAGTTTAACTGGATTAAACTGCAAGACGCAGCGGACATTCTCGATGATCTGGCCAGTGTCGAGATGCACGCAATCCAGACCTCGGGCAACTGTATCCGCAACATCACCTGCGACGAGTTCGCCGGTGTCGCAAAGGATGAGCTAGTCGATCCGCGTCCCTACGCCGAAATCCTGCGCCAATGGAGCACCTTTCATCCCGAATTTGCTTTTTTACCGCGCAAATTCAAATTTTCGATTACCGGCGCGACTGACGACAGAGCCGCCATTGCAGTGCATGACATCGGTTTGGCAGTGGTTAAAAATAGCGCAGGCGAAGTAGGCTTCCGCGTACTGGTCGGCGGTGGCCTGGGTCGCACGCCGGTAATCGGCACCGAGATCTGCGCCTTCGTGCCCTGGCAGGATGTGATTACTTATGTGGAATCCATCCTGCGCGTCTATAACCAGTACGGTCGACGCGACAATATCTACAAGGCGCGCATCAAGATACTGGTCAAAGCACTGGGTATAGAAGAATTCAGACGGGAAGTTGAAGCCGACTGGCAACATACCCGCGGCGGAGCATGTACTATTACCGTTGAAGAATTAAACCGGGTGACGGCATTCTTCCAGCCGCCGGCTTACGAAAAGCGGCCCGACACGGAACTTGCTGCTGCTCAACATGACAACCGCGCCTTTGCCAACTGGATGCAGCGCAACGTCAAACCGCACAAAATACCAGGTTATGCCGCCGTGGTATTGTCTTTAAAGAAGACCGGTGTTGCGCCTGGTGATACGACCGCCGCACAACTGGATGCCATCGCTGAACTGGCCGAGCGTTTCAGTTTCGGCGAAGTGCGCGTCACGCACATGCAAAATGTGGTGCTGGCAGATGTCAAACAGAGCGAACTGACTGTCCTCTGGCTGGCAGCTAAAGAGCGGGGACTGGCAACGCCTAACGTCGGGTTGTTGACCGATATGATCTGCTGTCCGGGCGGGGACTTCTGTACGCTGGCTAATGCGCGTTCCATTCCGCTGGCCAAAGCCATCGCCGAGTGTTTCGACGACATCGATTTTTTGCATGACATCGGCGAAATCGACCTGAATATCTCCGGTTGCGTGAATGCCTGTGCACATCATCACATCGGTCATATCGGCATCCTGGGCGTGGACAAGGATGGCGAAGAATGGTATCAAATCTCAATCGGCGGCGCACAGGGCAATGAGGCGTCAATCGGCAAAGTGATCGGACGCTCGTTCACCTTCGGCCAGGTTCCTGAAGTGCTGGCACGACTGCTGCAAGTTTATATCGAGCATCGTTTCGATGATGAACGCTTCATCGACACCGTGCACCGCTTAGGCTACGCCCCTTTCAAGACTTACGTTTACGCGACACCGGTAGAGGATGACAAGATGCTGGCGGGCGTGGACTATGAGTTGCTCAAAGCCGGTGCGCCCTACGATATGCCTTACTATTCACCGAGGTTCTGAGCAGATGATTATTAAAAATAAAGCCATTGTTGCCGATGACTGGCAAGTCTTGCGCGCAACGGATGCCGTGGTGCCTGAGGGACGCGTGATCGTGCCGCTGGCCACCTGGTTGGCACAACGGGATAGTTTGATAAAGCGCGCCGAGTTGGGTGTATGGCTGGCAAGCTGCGACAGGCCGGAAGTATTGCGCGATGATATCGACAAGTTTTCCGTGATCGCAGTGGATTTCCCCAAGTTCGCAGACGGACGCGGCTATACGCTGGCTTATTTATTGCGTGAACGCCTGGGTTATAAAGGTGAGTTGCGCGCTATCGGCGATGTATTGCGCGACCAGTTGCATTACATGCAGCGGGCAGGCTTCGATGCGTTCGCTGTGCGTGCGGACAAGGACATCAACGACGCGCTGAAGGCTTTTAGTGAATTTTCGGAAAGTTATCAGGCATCAGTCGATCAGCCGCTGCCGCTGTTTCGCAGAGTCAATCGGGGAGCGGGTTCATGAGTACGCTGGAACATAAAATTGAGCAGGTAAAAGCCCTGCTGGCCGATGCAGTGCGGGATTTTTCGCAAGTTACCTTTGCCAACAGTCTGGGCGCAGAAGATATGGTACTAACCGATCTTATCGCCCGTTTTCAGCCTGACATTGCAATGTTCAGTCTGGACACCGGTCGGCTGCCGCAAGAAACTTACGATCTGATGCAGGCCTTGCGGCTTCGTTACAGTGCGCCGCTCAAGGTTTATTTCCCTGAATCGGGTTCAGTTGAAACCCTGATTAGCACCCAGGGGGTTAACGGTTTTTACGACAGCATAGAGAACCGTAAAGCCTGTTGTTTTATCCGCAAAGTCGCCCCTTTAAAGCGCGCACTGGCCGGTAAGAAGGCCTGGATCACCGGAATGCGCCGCGATCAGGCGGTGACGCGCGGCAGTCTGGCTTTATCCTCTTTTGATGCCGATCAGGGCTTGCAGAAATTCAACCCGCTGCTGGACTGGAGCAATGAGGAGGTTTGGGCCTACATCAAACAGTACGATGTACCTTACAATGCGCTGCACGATCGTTTTTATCCCAGCATAGGCTGCGCACCCTGCACCCGTTCTGTCACGCCGGGCGAAGATATCCGCTCGGGTCGCTGGTGGTGGGAGAGTGCAGAGGGCAAGGAATGCGGTTTGCATATCGGTCGTTCGCCCAAATAGCATACTGTGCAAGAATATGATGTCCGTGTTTATCACGGTCAATTAAAGGAAGTTACCATGAGCAATCGCATTTTTACCCATCTGGACGCGCTGGAGTCCGAGTCTATCCACATCATGCGCGAAGTCGCTGCGGAATGTAAAAATCCGGCACTGCTGTTTTCCGGCGGCAAGGACTCTATCGTGATGTTGCGTCTGGCTGAAAAGGCATTTCGTCCTTGCAAGTTCCCGTTTCCGCTGGTGCATATCGACACCGAACACAACTTCCCGGAAGTGATCCAGACTCGAGACAAACTGGCTGCGGATTTGGGTGAGCGACTGATTGTGCGCTCACTGGAAGACTCCATCAAACGCGGCACCATCGTGATTAAAAATCCTGATTTGCCGCGCAATCCGTATCAGTCGGTCACGCTGCTTGAGACCATCGCCGAATTCGGTTTCGATGCCTGCATGGGCGGAGCGCGTCGGGATGAAGAAAAGGCGCGCGCCAAGGAACGCATCTTTTCGTTCCGTGACGAGTTCGGTCAATGGGATCCGAAGAATCAGCGCCCCGAACTATGGGATATTTACAACACCCGAGTGCATCCGGGCGAAAATATCCGCGTTTTCCCGATTTCCAACTGGACAGAACTGGATATCTGGCAATACATAGGCCGTGAGAAGCTGGAAATTCCCTGCATTTACTACGCGCACGAGCGTGAAGTTATCCGCAGGGGAAATTCGGTCATTCCGGTGTCTGAGCTGGTGCAGCCTAAGCCGGGCGAAAAGGTCGAAGTCCTGTCGGTGCGTTTCCGCACGGTGGGTGACGTGACCTGTACGGCACCTGTCGAATCGACAGCCGCGACGGTCGAGGAAATCATCGCAGAGACGGCAACCACCCGCATCACCGAACGCGGTGCGACCCGCATGGACGATCAGACCTCGGATGCCTCAATGGAACTGCGCAAAAAAGAAGGTTATTTTTAGGAACGTGAAGAGTTAAGGGATAAGGGAAGTACCACATGAAAAGCGCAGCAGATGAAAACATCGCCGTTTTTTACCCTTCCCTCTTCTCCCTTTCGAAACGCCTCTTCATATCAAACAGATAAAAAAGGAATAAAACCAATGAGCACCAACACACAGCTCCTACGTTTCATCACCGCAGGCAGCGTAGACGACGGCAAGAGCACGCTGATCGGCCGCCTGCTGCACGATTCCAAATCCATCTTCGAAGACCAGTTTTCGGCGATTGCCAAGACCAGCGAAAAGCGCGGCATGGCTGCGGTCGATCTGTCGCTGCTAACCGATGGTTTGCAGGCCGAGCGCGAACAGGGCATCACCATCGACGTGGCTTACCGATATTTCGCCACCCCTAAGCGCAAGTTCATCATCGGCGACACGCCAGGTCACGAGCAGTACACGCGCAACATGGTGACGGCCGCATCCACCGCCAATCTGGTCGTGATCCTGATCGACGCGCGACGCGGCGTACTGGTGCAGACGCGCCGGCATTCCTATCTTGCCTGTCTGGTCGGCATCCCGCACATCGTGCTGGCGGTCAATAAAATGGACATGGTGGATTATTCACAAGCCCGTTACGATGAAATTTGCACCGAATATCTGGCCTTTGCCGCTCAACTGGGGCTGCATAATGTTACCTGTGTGCCTTTGTCTGCACTGGTAGGCGATATGCTGGTCGATCGCGGCGAGAATCTCTCCTGGTATCAGGGGCCGACCTTGATGGAACTGCTGGAAAATGTCGAAATCGACCACGATGTGAATACCAGCGATTTCAGATTTCCGGTGCAGTGGGTATGCCGCCCGCAGACCGAGGAATATCACGATTTCCGCGGTTTCATGGGACGGATTGAAGCGGGTTCAGTATCGGTAGGCGACGAGATCACAGTACTGCCGGCCGGTCGCACCAGCAAAGTGAAAGAAATCGCAACCTTTGATGGTAAGCTGCAAACTGCTTATGCGCCGCAGTCTGTCACGATTAGCCTGACGGACGAGATCGACATTTCGCGCGGCGACATGTTTGTTAAAGCAGATTACCTGCCGGAAGTTGCGAAAGAGTTTGAAGCGATGTTGTGCTGGTTGTCTGAAACACCGCTGGACAAGAGTCGCAAATATCTCATCAAACACACTACGCGCACGGCGAAATGCCTGTTTGCCAGCATCGATTATCGGGTGGATGTGAATACCCTGGAGCAGCACGCTGATCCGGTGGTGAATATGAACGACATCGCGCATGTCAAGCTGAAAGTGCAACAACCGCTGGTGTTCGACGCTTACAAGCGTAACCGTGCCAGTGGCAGCTTTATCGTGATCGATGAGGCGACCAACAACACCGTCGCAGCGGGAATGATTGCCTAAGTAACAATAAACCGGGGCGGATGCCTGAAATCTGAACGAGCAGAAACTTCGCCAAAGTCAGTATCAGGCCTCCAGACTGGCATCCCGTTTAATCGCCCGGTAAAACAGCGAAGGGGCTTTCGTATATTTTACTGTAGTTGCGATGTCCAGAGTTCCTGCCATTTTTCCACCCAGCAGCAAACATGAGTGAAGCCCGGAATAAAGATCAATTCGGGGCGACGAGAGTCGGGAAATCGTGCGGCATACGCCTGTGATACTTCCGCGCTGATCACTTCATCGCGCTCACCAATCAAATGCTTTTGCGGCACGAACTGCAATTTTTTCCATTCATCCGATGGATTCAATGAGTGCACCAAAGGCGTATCGTGATGCAGCATCGTCCATACAGCGGGATCAAGGTTACCCGCCACCGTAATCAACTCGGCCACATCAGCACGTCGTGCCGCCAGCAGAGCCGCCACCGCACCACCGCCTGAATAACCGACCAAAATAAGCTTACCGGCGCGGTAACGCAGCTTTAGGGCGTCAACTGCCTGGTTACTGGCAACAATCGCTTCATTTGAAAAACGCCGGTCGGTCCAGTAGCTTTTCCGGCATGTTCCCCGGTCAACAGGATCAACATACTGACAGGGACGTGCCAGATAAACCGCGACACCTTGAGGCTGACGCAGTGCCAGCTCAAGCGCTAGCGGATGCATAGGCGTAGGGTCCATAGACACTTCCGAGCGGGATATAAAGGCTAAGCCATCGCCCTCGATATAAATCGTCAGTGTTTCTGCCGGTTTGACATGCGGCACATAGGCAGTCAGTACAAACTCACCGGTCGGGATGCGCAGCTTTTCCCAGCCCGCCTGAGCGGCTAGCTGCTCTGCATGTTGCCAGCGCAGTTGCGGGGATAAATCCGTGCAAGCACTTAACAACAACAGCAGTGCCCATTTTATGCAGGCAACCATTTCATTTAGGCACCCCCAGCGCACTCAGCAACGGTGTCAAAAATTGCTCATAATGCCGCCAGCGTTGAACAGATGAGTTATAAATCGGCTGACGCACCTGGGTCACGCTCGCGGTGCGGATATTGCGCGTATTTTTATGGAAATCAAGACAGCGTTCATCCCATTCCAGTCCGCAAAAATCAATCAAGCGCCGCGCTTGACCCTCCATATCGGCGACCATATCTTCATATTGCACTTCAATGAATGCATTTTTCGGCAAGACTTTTTTCCAGTGATCCATCAATCGCTGATAATTGACATAGTGCTGCCCCAGCTCCGCCAGATCGTAAGTCGCGTCCTGATGACGGTTAAACAACCGGGTAAAACAGGAAACACAAGTATCGACCGGATTGCGTTTGACATGAATGATGCGCGCATGGGGCAACATTAACGGAATCAGACCCAGCGCCATGTAGTTAGCCGGCATTTTGTCGGTGATGCGTACAGCATCAAGTGCATGTTGTTGCAGACGCGCCACATATTGCGCACCCCAGCGAGTTAGTTGCTCTTTTGTCAGGTCAAGTAAATTTTCAGGGTAAGGCAGTCCGGTCTCCCCTGACTGCTGTACGATTTCCATCAGGTCACGCAACTCACCCGCACCATGCACCTTAGAGTGACTGGCGATAATCTGTTCGGTCAGCGTGGTGCCGGAACGCGGCATCCCCAGTACGAATACCGGCAAGTCGGAAGGATCGCCCGCCCCTTTGCGTTTGGTAAAATACTTTTTGTCGAAAACGGCGATCAGCCGGTCGATACGCGCACTATCCGCTTCCGGACTGTAATGCAATTTGGCGCGTTTAATCCGTGCACCTTCCAGAAAATGCGGAAAGGCCTTGTCGTATTCTTTCAAATCATCATAGGCTTTACCCAAGGCATAATGCAGTGACAGGCGCTGTTCTTCCTTCAAGGAATCAATCTCAGCCAGTTTAGCTTCAAGCGCGGCGAGATTTTCATCTCCGGCTTTCACTTTGCGTACCTGAACCAGATGGAAACGCGCACCTATGCATTCGCTGTCTTTGGCAATAGCGCGTTTCAATAATGCTTCCGCTTCGTCTATTTTCCCCGCTTCAAGTTGCAGATTTCCCAGACCCGACAAGGCATCGGGCAGTTCAGCGTCTATAGTCAATGCCTGACTAAACGCGGCAGTTGCTAGCTCAGCTTCGCCTTGTTCCATCAACACATTGCCCAACTGACACCAGGCATCGGTGTTTTCAGGTGCAATTCTGTTCACCTGTTCGAGTAAGGCCTGTGCTTCGGGCAACAAATCCTGTTCATAACGCGCCCGTGCCAGACCTATCATGGCTTCAGGATAATCAGGTTTAATTTGCAATGAGCGTTCAAGCAGCACAACAGCAGCGTCGATCTGCTCCTGTTTTAATCGTGCCAGCCCCAGATTGCACAAGGCTTCAGGATAAGCCGGCTGCAAATTCAACGCTTTTTCAAGCACCGGCACTGCCTCATCCGCCTTATCGTCTTCGACCAGCACCGCCCCCAGATTACTCAAGGCTTCAAGATAGTCAGGGGAAGTTTCCAGTGCGCGGCGATACCATGCTTCCGCGCGAGGTTTGTCCTTGCGTGCGCGTTCGATACTGCCCAGGTTATTGAGCGATTGCAAAAGGCCGGGAGCTAACGACAACGCCCTTAAATGGCAGGCTTCAGATGCGTCATATTGCTTGGCATCATACAGTGCAACACCCAGATTACTATGTGCAGAAGCCATCGCCGGTTCAATTTGCACCGCCTGCCTGCCGTGCATAATGGCTTCCTCCAGACGTTGTTGCTGACGGCACATCTCGGCCATATTGCTGTGAAACAACGCAACATCAGACGCTATCGAAATCGCCTTTGCAATCAATTCCAGCGCCAGTACCGGCCGGCCTGCCTGATAGGCCACGACACCCAGCAAATGCAACGCATGGGCATGCTCAGGATGCAGCTGCAAGATTTGTTTCAATATATTTTCAGCCTCGGTCAAGCGCCCTGCACTCTGATGCGTGCTCGCCAGTTGCATGGCCTGATCAACGGAAAGATTCGCCGGAGCCTTAACCTGCTGCTGGCCATGCACCGCAGGCGAGTTCAGCTTGCGGGGTTGAACCGGCAGCGATAAGGACTTAAGGTCAGTTTGCACCTTATTCAACACACTGTTCCAGTCGCCGAATTTCGGCTGATTATAAATATGCAAACCAGGATACCAGGGACTGTCAGCTCTTTTTTCCAGCCAGCGCCATTCGCCGTCAAAACGGTTCATCATCCATACAGGACGCCCCAGCCCACCCGCCAGATGAACCATAGACGAGTCTATGGAAATCACCAGATCCAGATTTGATACCAAGGCAGCCGTATCGGCAAAATCGCTCAACTCCTGCGTCCAGTCCAGCCAGTCGATATTGGCAGGAATGACAGGACACACTTCATCAGTTGCCCATTTTTGTAAGCTAACCCAAGCGACGCGTTCATCCTGCAGCAGCGGCATAATTTGTTCAAACGACAGACTGCGCCTGGCATCATATTGATGTGCAGGACGACCGGCCCAGGCAATACCGATTCTGCACCTGCCGGGGGCAGCCTCCTCCAGTCGTTCACGCCAGTGCTGATGAGCAACAGACGGCACCTTGAGATAGGGAATTGCCGCAGGGATACTATCCACACGGGTCTGGTGCGCACGCGGCAAAGACATCAGCATACACTGCCAGTGCCAGGTCGAATAATCCGCCGGCATCTGGTTCAAAATCAGGATACGTTCATTAAAAGCCCATTCCATCAACCGGGAAGTCGGCGCTGCACAAACAAAGCCTACTTTGGCAAAACGACTGGCCGCCAGTTCAAGATAGCGCGAAAACTGGAAGGTATCACCGAAACCCTGTTCTGTGATCACCAGTAAGCTCTGAGTTTCTGTGTTCAGTTCTCCGTTCCACTGCGGCAACGGGCAGGCAGGCCGCATAAACCCGCCACGATGACTTTCCGCAGAACCCGTCCAGCGCGCTTCATAATTTTCCCAGCCGGCCTGAAAATCACCCAGTTTCAACTGTGCCATGCCAAGATTCAACCGCGCCATGGCAAACTCAGGTGCCAGTTGTACCGACTTTTCAAAGGCGGCACGCGCCTGCCCCATCAACCCCATATCCTGCAGCAAGAAGCCTAAGCTATTTAGCACGCCGGGGAAAGCCGGCTGCAGGCTGAGCGCCTGCTCATAACTTGCGCGCGCCGCCTCAAAACGATTCAGGCGATACAAGGAAATGCCTTTCAGATGCCAGAGCTGTGGCGACATCTGAACCATAGCCGGATCGAGCAGTTGAATGACTTGATCGTGCTCACTGCGCCCCTGCATGGACAGGCAGCGGTCGGCAAGGCTTTCGTCTTGAACAACGTTCATTTCCGGCAGTTCAACTTCCGCAGGCCGGTAGTCCTTGACCCGATCATATAAGGGCTTCAAGTGACGGGCAAAATGTTTCCAGCGCGATACCGATGTTTTATAAATGGGTTTCCTGACCTGGGCGACACTGGCGGTTTTGACCAGTCTGTCGTTTTTATGGAATTCCAGACAGTTCTCATCCCACGGTAAGCCGACAAAGTCCAGCACGCGGCGCGCCTGTTTCTCGGTATCTTCAACCATATCCTCGTAACGCAAATCAAGTAGGCGCCCCTTGGGCAACACCTTGCGCCAGTGCTGCATCAACTTCATGTAGCGCACGTAATAGCGGCCTAACGTACCCTGATCGTAAGCAAACTCCATGGTGTCGTTGAACAAACGGGAATAACAGGAGAAGCAGGAATCCATCGGATCGCGCATGGCATGGATGATTTTGGCCTGCGGCAGCGCCAGATGAATCAGCCCGAGATAGAAAAAATTGGCCGGCATCTTGTCGGTGATATAGGCGCTGTCAGGCGAGAGCATCCATACCCGTTTGAGATATTCCTCACCCAGGCGTTGCATATCATCTGTGGTCAACCCGGCAACGCCCTCGGTAAAGGACTGTCCTTGCTGCGCACCGGTGAGCGCCGTAATCACTTCACTCAGGTCGACCAGTTCACCCGCACCGTAAACAGAAGGGTGGCTGCACAACACCTGTTCCAGCAGGGTTGTGCCTGAACGCGGCATACCAACAATAAAAATCGGCGTACGTACAGCAGCCGTTGACGATACATATTTGCGGGCTGCAAAATACTTCTTGTCGAAAATACGAATGATGTTGTCCAGCATCGCATCCGCCGCAGTCTCATTCATTGGCAGCAGCGCATGCTGCACGCGGTTGCCCTCTTCGTAAGCGGCATACGCGCGGTCATATTCGCCGGTATCATCGAGCGCCTTACCCAGCGCAAAACAGTAACGTATGCGCGCATGATCACTCAAGCTTGTACGTCTGGCATACACTTGTTCTAAAATAGCCAAATGCGGGTCATCCTTTTTGTAGGTTTTGAGCGAGGAGAGATTGTAATGCGCCTCGACAAAATCAGCACGCGCTGCAATTGCCGCCGCAAAACAGGCTCGCGCCTGATCCAACTTCCCCTGCTCGCTGTAGATGGCACCGGCATTGTTTTGCGCTTCAGCGTGCATCGGGTTGAGTTCAATCGCCTTGTTGTAAGCATCCAGTGCCGCCCCTTTGTCGCCTTGTTGTTCCAGCGCGGAACCCAGATTATTCCAGGACAGACCGTGATTGGCATCCAGCTTGATCGCACGACGATATGATACGATAGCATGCCCATAATCCTTTGCATCGGTATAAGCCAAGCCTAAATTATAATGCGCGTCAATATCGGCAGGCGCTAATTTTACCGCCTGAATACCGGCTTTAATGGCATCAGCCAATCGACCCAGACGACGGCACATCTCGCCGTAGTTGCGCTGATAAAGCACATTTTTTTTGTCAAGGGCGATGGCTGCTTTCAGCAGATCTGCCGCTAATGGCAGATTACCTTCGTTAAAGGTCAGTAATCCCAAGGCATGAAAAGCCGGATGAAATTTTGCATCGATTGTGATCACGCGACGATAAACAGTTTCTGCTTCTGCGACACGACCCGTGCGTTCGAAGGCTTGCGCGTCGGTCATAAGCTGCATCATATTTGGTATTTTTTTAGATGACATTTCTACTCCAACAGTCTCTGTATATTTTTACTTACTTATTGATGTGTTTACAATAGCTGATGACAATCCAGCCTCCCCGATTAATTCAAAAACTTTGCTCAAGCTTCCAGTCATATTCTGATTTTTCATCGCCAGATAACCATTTTTGGCAATTTCACCCCGAACAAAAGACGACACTTGCAAATATTGCATGCAGACATCAACCAGCTTGTCATATGGTGCATAAATGACACCATTTTTATAAGGATTATGATCACTACTTTCTGACACCACAAAGATACTATTGGCAAGCAGAAATGACAATCTAATGGTCTCCAATACGGGCATATTATCCCAGGCATGAACATTTAGTACAATTTTAGCCCGTTCAATATAATGATTTCGCTCTGCACCAAATTTTTTCGGCAAGTAGAAAACTTTAATCCCCTGGTCAGCCAATGCCTGCATGATTTTGTTACGACGAGCATGGGGAGAACCATAAAACAGCACATCAATATCCTGCACAGGGCGAGATTTTTTCCACTCCAGACAACAATGATAGCCTGGTGGCAGGTAATATACATTTTTAAAATCCAGCTTTTCAAGATACCTTAAACCTGAAGGAGAATATTCAAAAATAATTCCGGAATTTTTCAAAAAAGCCAAATATTCCGGATATTGGTGCAGCAATCCCAGTTTGTCATCTAATTGCTCAAGCTGATATACAGCATATGGCCGCCCGTTTATTATTTGCGCAAATCCCTGCATTTTAGATGCGAAAATAGTTGATCCCAAAAAAATATTTACGGCATCAGCCATATATGAATTTTTTGCAACATGGCAACTAGTGCCAAAATCTTGCAAAGCACCTTGCAAGACAGCAATCAACTCATTATACATTTGGCCAAAATCATTAATATAAACATGACTAATATGAAAATTTGGCAGAATACCTGGTGTTCTATACTTGGCTTGTCCAGACATTTATACTTAATCCTGATTGTGCTCGATAGACACAGTTTGGTTTAACCTGCATGCTGAGCAGCCTGACTTCCAAGGATTTTTTGCAAATTTTTTTGCGCCTCCATGTTATCAGGGCTGAATTGGATCGCCTGATAATAGGCATGCATTGCCCCTTCACGGTCACCTGTCGATTGTAACAAGACGCCGAGATTATTCCAGCAGGAAGCATGTTGCGGGTTCAATTTTAATGCCTCTCTGTAACTGGCAATCGCTTCCTTTAAGCGATGTGCGTCAGTCAGCGCCAACCCGAGATTCAAGCGCGCATCGGCGTCCTGCGGATTGAGATTGCCGGCAAGTCTTGCCAATGAAACGGCTTCGCTCAGCTTTCCCATGCGACGATATATCTCACCCAGATTGCGCGGATACAGAGCCGCCGTTGCATCCAGCGCAATCGCTTCTCGCAGCATCAGCACAGCCAGATCAACCTTCCCTGCATGAAAAGCCAGCAACCCCAGGCTATGCCATGCAGGAGCAAAATCCGGAGTGCGCTTGAGCAATTCGCGATACATCGCCTGCGCATGAGCCATTTTCCCTGCGGCTTCACACTGTGCTGCAGCACGCATCACCTCGTTTGTATCTTGAGCGACTTGTACAGCAATCATATTTTCAACAATGGGCGTGTGCAACAACTCCATACGTCTTGCCTGATTCAATGCCAGCTCATGCAATCGTATCGAATTACCGGCTTTCAGTTGCGCTGCAGCCTCTATCTCCGACGTGTTTTCAGGAAACTCACAGAAAATATCCTTTACCAGTCGCGAACTGAGCAAATAGACAATAACGAAGATATCGGGCAGCAATCCGCCCAATGCTGCAATAAAATCAGGATTAGCAGGATTAGCGATAGTATTCAGGTGCAAATAAATAAAACCGGTCATTCCGAGCACAAAAGCACAGACAAGCAAGCTCCGTCCATGCAGCCATATCCAGCGTACCAGTTTCCAGGATTCAGGCGCACGATAGATTATGGCAATCAATACCAGCAACGCAGGCACATCACAGGCGATAAGATAATAATTGGTTTGCAGTTCAAGCCATGAATAAGGTGTCAAGCCCAGTGAAATGACATTCGCAGTCATGGCGATAAAAGGACCGTGACGAATTCCATAGATGGTAACCAGCCACAACAAAAACGGTATTTTTAACCGCATGTCATCGTCATAGCAGCGGGCATCATGTTTCAGCATGATGAGCTCATTGAATTCATTATTACCATGTTTTTCAGCCCACTAATATGTTGCCAAAAATTCAAATTCTGCGATCTAATTGGGATTAGCCTGGTACAGGCTACGTTGCAAAAACATCTTTACCTTCAAATTAAGAACCATAATAAAATCCATAGCCTTTCTGATAACGTGAAGTCGCGTGGTGATTAGTTTTCCATTTTCGCCACTGAATAGAAAAAGTTGAAAAGAGAGTGAGCCTGGCGAGAATACCCTGCATGACGATTTTGCGAGTTATTGCCATAAAGGGTGCTATCCCTTCGAAAATTATTTGCATGATCAGGCCTAGTATCATTGGCATGCCCGTTAGTCAGATAATTTTCTAATGTATAACTGATAAAGTGGTGCTTGCACAATACTTATTTTCCTGAAATTAATATTTACAAAAGCATCGATTGCAGGTTTAGGACATCGAATCGGATCCTTGCCATAAGGCAGTTCTTCTGCCCACAAATAATCATCAAAAAACATATAGCCACCCACTTTCAACAACTTGAATCCAAGTACGGCATCACACAACACATCCGGTGCCTGGTGAGAACCATCTATATAGATCAAGTCGAAATAATTCTGTTTTCCTGTAGCCAGTAACTTTGCCAACTGCATATCTGAATAGCCTTTATGCACAAACAGATCCACTTTTTTTGCAGCATTTGATAGAGCCAGGCCGGTATTATGTTTGAAGCGCGCCTCAACAAGATTCATATCCGCTTCATACATCCCGCCTGATTTATATTCTAAGCCGCCTTCCCAGGTATCAATACAGTGTATTTCCATCCCGTTATCCATTGCCAATTTCTCAATCAGATAACAAGCACTCGCGCCTTCAAATGAACCAATTTCAAGTATTTTTTCTGGTTTAATCTGAGGTATAAATTGGTCCCAAGTGTGCTTTGAACCATCGAACCAGGTATTGGTAAATTGATAAGTTTTCATTTTAGTTGTCATTGATAGAAAAAATATTCGTTTTATTGAGGGCGTCTGCAAACTTTGTACACTATGCGCCGTCCAAGCGACCAGTCGGTAAATTTTACCAGATCAACTCTTTCACCTAAATCAATAAAGAGTTCAGTCTGATTAATTCCTCCCTCTCCAATTGCATTAAGCGCGGCTTCCTTCGCCAGTGCCCTGATGGAAAGACGCTCTTCCAGAGACAATTCCCTGCCCCAGGTTGTTATCAAATCGTATTTCATGCAGCGGTACCATTGATTGATCATCCACTGCTTCTGTTTACTGCTGTCAGGATAAAAGGCAAATCGTTCGCCCTCGCTATGAGCTATCGACGCAAACAGATCATCCGGATAAATACGCTGCTGATACCCGGCCTTGGCCAGCCGGTAATACATATCATCGTCTTCTCCGCCCCAGCCACGGATAGCCTCATCGTAACCGCCAGCTTTTTCGTACATTTGACGGGTGCAGAAAAATGAACCAGTCAGATCCGTGCCATAAGCACGGGTAATATAAAAACCATCCGCTCTAAGCCCATGCTGCTCCCAGCCTTTCAAATCAGCAACCTTCACATCGGCATCAATGAACAGCAACCAAGGCGTACTGGCCGCATTAGCGCCCAGGTTTCTGGCACGAGCAAGGTTAAATTCCGGATCATCCGTGACTTCAATCACACTGACTTCAGGATGGTTTTCTCTGACCCAGGCAGCAGTTCCCTGAGTGCAACCGTAATCCACAACAACCACCGCTATCCCGGGCTGATTCACCAACAACGGTAGCGTTTGTTTAATATGTTGCAAACGCCCCTTGCAGGTTGTAATCGCAGTCAGCCGGGGTGGCGACTGTTTAGCCAACTCACCAGCTTCAATATAACGAGTACCCATGCGAATTAACCGACTGGCATGTATCGCATCTGTCGGCTGCATAGTGTAGTACACACTGGCCAGATTACTTTCCCCTGGCACATTTTTTTTCTGCAACCAGTCGTAGATGTGCCGGTCGGCACTCATGCCAACCGGATCGCCGGGTAACGGAATACTCCACCAGCGTAATACCGGCTCACACGCCAACTTGTCTATCATCAGACAATTTGGATCAACCCAGCCGCCAAAACTGGCAACAAAGTTACCGCGTCCGGGACCGACTGACTCCCAGTCATCTATACATACCGGTTGACGCGAATCCGGATGAACAAACCAGCGCAAAGCAAAAACCCACTCGTGACCATCAATTGCATCCAGCATGCTACGCAAATGTAGCGGTGCCCACCAGTTGTCATCATCCAGATAGGCGATGTAACGCGCATTGGCAAGATAACTCAGGGTGGTACGCAGCGCCCCCCCGTCTCGTGCCGGGTGTAAGCCACCATGACGCACAGAGGTAGAATAACCCGGATAAAAAAGGCACGGTGTTACATGGGCAGGTGCAGCCGCGAGCAATTCCTGCAGACGGGTAAATTCGTCAAGCGGCGCATCAACCCCGATCAGTAACTGTATGCGTCCGACATTTTCCTGCGCGTAGACGGAACTGACCGCCGCAAGTACGCTCTCCCGCCCTATCGTCGGCATCACTACCGCAACATCAAAAGGAGTTTGCAAATTTATATCGCTGCCATAGATATGCCAGCCCGGCGATAAATTCACAGCAGATAGTGGTAGAACAGATTGTACAGTTTGCATTGTATTTCTCACCTGAAGGTCAAATTTTTTATCGAAGGTAATGCACAATCTTTCCAATGATGGCGGTTGTTGATCCGGCAAAATAAATATATTTTCCCTATCGAGGATATCATCTTCAACAGCCATACCACGACTAATCACCACAGGCACATTCAACAAGACCGCCTCGACTACCACACCCGATGACCTGAAATGATATTGCTCCGGATCATAAACACAGAGCACGTAGTCTGCATAAGTAATTTCATCACAATATTCAGTATAGGAAAGTTCATCTTCAATGCGCAGCGAAACTCTGCCAACGGGCTGATTTAACAGATAGGAATGTACATTTTTCTGCAACGATGGCACAACAAATCTGAAATCGCAGTACTTTGTGTTAGAAAGCACGCCTGGCAACGCCTTGAGTATCAATTCAATGCCCTTTTCAGGTCTCAGTTCACCGATCACCAGTAATCTTATCCTCCCATCCTGACGATGCACTCGTGTTTTTTCGGACGGCACCGCATGAGGAGATTTCAATGCAAGGAACTGAAAACGGCATAAAATAGTATAGGCATCAGCCAATCGTCGGCTATCCGTACTCCACCTGACATCGAAACATTGATTTATACGCATTGCTTCTGCTTCAAATAGCAGGTTTAGTCTTGCCTGAGCGGGAACGCTATAAATTTCATGGGTAGCCAATGCATGAAAATGTAGCTGCAATTTCATTGGGCGGCAATATACAGGCAAGCTCTCCAGCCAACGGCGTAAACCAATCAACAAGGTAATATTGCAGGACGGGATTAATATCGCATCATTTTTTCGGATTCGGCTATTTAATGCCATGCTTAAGTCCTCAAAAATGACCTGAGCATGCGCCTCACAAACCTGATTCACTTCTTCAACAGTCTGTGCTGTATATTGGTAGATACTCGCTCTGAAACAGGGGATGAAGCCCGTTTGAACAGGAAAACTTGCATGGCACAATACATTGACACTGCTGTAAACTGTAGCTGATGCATTACGCAGTGCAACATCAAGCGTGTAGTGATGCCCGCGATAATGAGCGAGTCCGGGATCAATCAGATATGCATTGGCTACAGATGACGTATTGTAATCTACATCAAAAAATTCATTCGCTCGCCGTGGCAAGCTGTCAGATTTAAGAGCATATTGCATTGTTATACTTGGCGGTTTCAAGCACCAAGTGCAAAAAGTGCTGCGTGATGTAGCTTAAAGTCAAAAGCGTCTGGCATGAACAGTTCAACCGGACATTTGAAACCGAGTGACTTACGTGGACGGGTATTTAATTTCCACGCAATCGCGTCC
>CAIWRI010000078.1 GCA_903915035.1 uncultured Nitrosomonadales bacterium
ACGCGATTGCGTGGAAATTAAATACCCGTCCACGTAAGTCACTCGGTTTCAAATGTCCGGTTGAACTGTTCATGCCAGACGCTTTTGACTTTAAGCTACATCACGCAGCACTTTTTGCACTTGGTGCTTGAAACCGCCTAGTTATAAAACGCTGGCTACGCCCGGTATTGCCGTGTCCTGCCCTGATCCTGCCCACCAACACCAGTGTTATGGTCATGACCGCAGAATAGTTCTGGTACCCATTATCAACCCTTCAGCTACTGTACAGGACTTTGCATGCATGCTGATGCTCCAGCCCATGTCGGGGCCAACGGTTGATGTGCAAATGGAGTTTCTTGGCAATGCCGGAGCCACAAATAGTCCTTGCTCAAGCAACGGCTTGCCCGGCGGGAGCAGTGGTCCGCTGGTGCCTGTTTTAGTGCAGTAGGAGAAAAGCACATGACGAACAAACAATACGGCGTAGCCATCGTGGAATTTGCACTGGTGCTGCCGCTGCTGCTGATACTCACTTTCATCACCACCGAATTTGGCCGTGCGCTGTATCAGTACAACATCCTCACCAAATCGGTGCGAGATGCAGCGCGCTATCTGTCGGTGCAGACGCCCGGCGATACGACGATATATCCCACTGCGAAAAACTTGGTGGTCTATGGCAATCCGGCAGGCACGGGTTCGACACTGGCCTATGGACTTAGCACGGCGATGATATCTGATCCGGTATGGCAGTTGCAAGGCTTTTCCCCTGTAATCAACACGGTCACTATTACCATAACCGGCTATACCTTCAAACCACTGATTACCAGCGCCTTCGGCGTGAACTTTGGCAATATTAGCTATGCGCCCATCAGCGCCACCATGCGAGGTGCACTGTGAGAGAAAAACAAACAGGCGCCACCCTGATCGAGTTCGCGCTGGTGCTCCTTATCTTTCTGACCTTCTTTCTGGGTATCATCGACTTCTCGCGCATGCTGTGGACCTGGAATGCCGCGAACGAAGCCACCCGCTGGGGTGCCAGAGTATCAGTCGTCTGTGACAAAGGTGCGACACGGGTGCTGACCGACATGCAGCAGTTTCTGCCGCAGTTGACGGCAGCCAATGTCAGGATTGACTGGTATGACAGTAGCGGCGCCATCAGCACATCCTGTGACCATACCAATTGTGCAGGCGTGAACGTGAGCATCACCAATCTCAATTATCAGTGGATCTCCCCCATCGCCGGTGCCTCAGCGCTCCCGTCGCTGGCTATGCCGGAATTTTCGACTTATTTGCCGCGGGAAGTGATGGGGCAGGACCCGAATAGCAGTGTGATATGCAACTAATACCTGGACAGGAAACTATAATGAAAATCACCGTCCTTTCGCCGTCATCACAATCCTTGCAGGAAATCAGCGCCATACTTGAGCACGGTGAAATCTCTCGTCTGGCCACACTGCATCAGGGTGGCGTCAGCCAGTTGCGCACACTGGTTGAACAGGAACAACCTGATGTCATCATTATGCAAGGAATCTGCCACGATGCCAGCGAGTTTGCCCCTGTCGAAGCCATCACCAACCATTACCCCAAAATAATGATCATCATGCTCAGCCAGGAACAAACTTCAGGGTTCCTGATCGGTGCCATGCGCGCGGGCGTGCGCGAAGTTCTGCCCTTGCCCCTGTTGAAAGGCGCATTGGAGACAGCGTTAGCGCGAGCTGAATCTAAATTAGGTCTGCGAGCAAGCCCGTTAAGCGCACGCATAATTGCATTCATACCCTGCAAGGGTGGCAGCGGCGCAACTTTTCTGTCCACCAATCTTGGCTATCAGTTAGCTGCAACAGGCAAGAAGGTACTGCTGATTGATCTAAATTTACAATATGGCGAAGCCGTTCTGACAGTGCATGATCGCAAAGCCAGCAGCGATATCGCCGAAGTCGCGAGAAATTTATCTAGGCTGGATGCTTCGTTTTTGAGTGCATCTACCGTGCAAATCACAGCTAATTATGAAATTCTGGCCGCCCCCGAAGATCCCGCGCAATCAATGCAAATTGAACCTAAGCACCTGGATGCTATTCTGAACCTTGCTATCAATCAGTACGACTTCATCATCCTGGACGTGAGCAAAAATATGGATGATCTGAGTATCAGGGCTTTGGATCATGCCGACAGTATTTTTCTGGTTGCACAGACCTTAATGCCTCATGTACGCAATGCCAATCGAATGATGACCCTGTTCCGCTCACTGGGATATTCAGAAGATAAGATTGAACTGCTGGTCAACCGCTATGGGAAAAATTCAGAGATTAGCCTGAGTGAACTGCAAACCGTCCTGCATATCAACAAGATGCGCACCATACCCAACGGTTACAAGGAGGTGGCCAAAGCTATCAACCAAGGCATGCCGCTGGCAATGGTATTCAACACAAGTTTGGTGCTCAAGGCAATTAACGAGTTGGCGGAATCCTTGCTGCCCAAGATTGAACATGCCCACACCGGACTGTTTAGCCGGTTGTTGAAAAGTTAAGCGGTTTAACTACCGCGAGTTTCACGTTAAAAAGGAAAATGTCATGGATATGAAGAGTTTCAGAGATTTTCTGACCGCAGGCAAGAAAGAAGAACAAAGACCACTATCATCTCTGGTCTCCGAACGGACAGCATCGCGGCCTGCGGTATTTCCTGAATCTCAGCCTGTTGTATCTCCAGCAGTTGAAACCTATGTAAAGTTGAAAAACCAGTTGCACTTGCAGCTGCTTAATAAGGTGGATCTGGCCTCACTGGAATCCATGTCCGATCTCCAGTTGCGCCAGGAAATCGTCACCCTGGTTGAACAGTTGCTTGTTGAAAATCCGGCACAAATAAACACCCTGGAACGTCGCATGCTGGTGCGAGATATACAGAATGAAATGCTCGGACTCGGCCCGCTGGAATTGTTGATGGCTGATCCGGCTATATCCGACATTCTGGTCAATAGTTATAACCAAATATATGTCGAGCGTCAGGGCCGTCTGGAACTCACCAAGATCAGCTTCACCGATGATAAACACCTGTTGCGCATCATCGACAAAATCGTATCTCGCATAGGTCGACGCATTGATGAATCCAGTCCTATGGTCGATGCACGTTTGCCGGATGGTTCACGTGTCAACGCCATTATTCCGCCCATTGCACTGGATGGCCCGATGCTGTCGATTCGACGGTTCGCAGTAACCCCGCTGAAAATGACAGATCTGGTGACAGGCTATAAATCGCTGACGCAGGATATGGCTTTACTGCTGGAAGGGCTGGCCAGATCCAAAACTAATATGCTTATCTCAGGTGGAACCGGTTCAGGCAAGACCACTTTGCTCAATATACTCTCAGGCTACATTCCGGAAACTGAACGCATCATTACTATCGAAGATGCGGCGGAACTGCAATTGCAACAGCCTCATGTCATCAGACTGGAAACGCGCCCGGCGAATATTGAGGGCAAAGGTGAAGTCAATCAGCGCGCACTGGTACGCAATGCCTTGCGGATGCGCCCCGACCGGATCGTGATTGGTGAGGTGCGCGGTGCAGAAGCGGTGGATATGATGCAGGCCATGAATACCGGCCATGAAGGCTCGCTGACAACGATCCATGCCAACACCCCGCGCGATGCCATTTCCCGCCTGGAAAACATGATCAGCATGGCAGGCTTGAATCTTCCTCACTCAGCGACCCGGCAGCAGATCGTTTCGGCCATCACAGTGATCGTTCAGGGAAACAGGCTAACGGATGGTCAGCGCAAAATCACCAGCATTCAGGAAATCACCGGTATGGAAGGCGAAATCATTACCATGCAGGAAATTTTTGCCTTCAGGCAGACGGGTATTGATGAAAAGGGAAAAGTGACAGGTTATTTTCATGCTACCGGCATCCGGCCAAAATTCGCGGATAAGTTACACAGTCAAGGCATTACGCTGCCGGATACGCTATTTGATCCCGCCAATCACTACGAATGAGAGTGAGAAGAACATGCACACACTTCTGGCTAACAGTTTTTTCCCCGTCTTCGCTATTGCGGTGTTCGTCGCCATCGTACTTTTTGTTGAAGGATTGTACTTGATATGGAATTCACACCATGGTCCTGAAGCGAAAAGGATAGAGTTGCGTCTGCGTGCTTTATCAGCTAGTTCCGATAGCACTGAGCACACCGCAGTGCTGAAAAACCGGATGCTGAGCAATATTCCGGCAATTGAAAAATTGCTGTTCAGTATTCCGCGCATTCATCAACTGGATCGTTTTATTTTGCAATCCGGGCTGGAATGGACAGTTGCAATGCTGTTATTGACTTCCCTGATGATGGGGGCGGTATTTTACACGGCACTGTTATTTACCGCCGTATCACTGTCATTTCGTTTAGCAATAACGCTTGCAGCTACTTTAATGCCGTGGGCTTATGTACAGTGGCGACGCAATAAACGTCTGCACAAAATAGAACAGCAATTACCCGATACGCTGGATCTGATCAGTCGTGCCTTACGTGCCGGTCATGCTTTGCCTTCCGGCCTGAAAATGGCAGGAAATGAAATGTTTGATCCAATTGCAAGAGAGTTTCGTATCACGCATGATGAAATCAACTTCGGTGTTTCGATGCAGCAGGCATTAACCAATTTTGGCGAACGTGTGCCGATCACGGATGTGCGCTATTTCATTGTCGCGGTACTTATTCAGCGTGAAGCGGGTGGCAATCTGGCTGAAATACTGGACAATCTGAGTAAATTGATCCGCAATCGTCTCAAGTTTCACGCCAGAATCAAAGTGCTGACGACCGAGGGGCGCATGTCGGCCTGGGTGTTGGGAATCATGCCGTTCGGTCTGGCCGGGCTTCTCAATTATGCCAATCACGATTTTATCAGTGTGTTGTGGACTGATCCCGCCGGCATCAAGATCAGCAATGTTGTCCTGGGATTGATGGCAATGGGCGCCATCTGGTTGTACAAACTCCTGCAGATTCGTGCGTGAATAATAAAGCAGATACAAGAAAAACAGGGGCAAGGGGTAAGGAACATCAAAGAAAAGCTGAGCCTAAGTTTTATGGCGAGTGCGTCACATCAGTTAAAGCAGAAAAGAAAGGCGGCATGCTATGTGGATCTATTCAATCATTATTTTCGTACTGGCAACCCTGGTAATGATATTGTTGTTCGACTGGTTAGTTCCCGATAAATCACAGCGGCGCTTGCAGGAACTGGTCGAATCTCCGGATAAAACTAACTGGATAAAGACGGTAGTTGATATAGCGAATCCGCTGGCTAAACTCTCCATTCCGGAAGGAAAATGGGAAAATTCGTCACTTCGCATCAGATTTATCAATGCCGGCATTCGAAGTCCCAACGCACCGGTCATTTTCTACGCGGTCAAAACAATACTGCCGTTCATTTTTGCCGGCATCGGTTATCTGATACTGGAAATAGCGGGAAAAAACCTTGAACGCAATACCTTGATTCTGGTTCTGCTGCTGATCTCGATGTTAGCCTATTACTTGCCTAACTTCGCATTTAGTTATGTTATCAAAGCGCGCAAGCGGGAAATTTTCGAGAACTTT
Source organism: uncultured Nitrosomonadales bacterium (assembly GCA_903915035.1). GTDB lineage: Bacteria > Pseudomonadota > Gammaproteobacteria > Burkholderiales > Gallionellaceae > Gallionella. The sequence goes on from CAIWRI010000078.1 coordinate 5,543, forward strand.
CCGGATGCCGCTGATCTGATGCTCGTCTGCGTGGAAGCGGGACTGGGATTGGATGCCGCTCTGGTTAAAGTAGCTGATGAAATGAGAATCAGAAGCCAGGCGTTAACGGAAGAATTGCATCTGACCAACCTGGAAACGCGCGCCGGTAGCAGCCGGGAGCAAGCTTTGCGCAATTTGGGCTTGCGCACCGGGGTAGATGAAATTAATACTTTTGCCTCGTTGTTATCACAATCCGACAAGTTCGGCACGAGCATAGGCGAATCATTGCGCATATTTTCCGATGACTTGCGCTATAAACGACAAATACGCGCCGAAGAACTTGCTGCCAAATTGCCTACCAAAATGCTGTTTCCTCTGGTACTGTTCATCTTCCCGGCAATCAGTATGGTGATTCTTGGGCCGGCCGCTGTGCAGATTTATCGTGTGTTATTGCCGATGCTGGGCGGACAACATTAATGCTGTCAATGAACTGGAATGCCGGCGCGCTGAACAGGTTTTATGATTCAGGCGAATATACCGGAAAAAAGTACGCTGCATGATCTGAAAGTTATCGGGTGCTGCGGCGAGCCGCAGTCCAGGCGAACAGGGACAACATCAGCAAACCGCTGCCGATCAGCAGCATGCCTGTCAGTTCGCTTAACTTGAATGCTTCATTCAACATCAGCCGTGAAGACAGAATCGCCACAACCGGTGTGCCAAGTACCGACAAACAGGCTTCCCATGCAGGCACACGATCAAGAATCGTGATCCACAGCCACCAGCATAATCCCGTCGTCACGATGGCCATGAAGATTAATATGCTGACATAGGACATATTCCAATCTGTCGATCGTTCCGGAACCAGCCATGCCAGCAGGATCAGCGGTATGGCTCCTGCGAACATCTGCCAGGCGGTGAGTGAGAGTAAATCGACTTGTTGACGCGATCTCAGTCGCTTGACCAGCACCGTACCGATGGCCCAGCACAGCGCCGCTGTCAATCCCAGCACCTTGCTGAGCAGGCTGGAATGCATGTTCCAGGGCTCGATAATCAGCACCAGACCTGTCAGCGTACTCAGGGCGGCAAGCCACTGCGTTCCTTTAATACGCTCTCCCAAAACCGGCCAGGCAATCAACAGCGTCCAGATTGGCATGGTAAATACCAGGACGGCTGTTTTACCCGGCCCCCCTTCGACCAGCGCCCATATTTGAAAGGCCATGAAGCCGGTCACTTGCGTGATACCGATGGCGCAGGTGGTCAGCGGCGCAATGAGACATAAGGGTTTACGCAGCAGTTTAAGCAGCAGAAAAAGCGCGATTGTGCCGCCTGCACAACGCTCCGCAGCAAAAGCAAATGGTGGCGCATATACCAGCGCCTGCTTGGCCAACACCCAGCTGTAGCCCCAGGTTACTGATAAAATAAAAAGTCCGAGCGGGAATATCCAGCGGGCTGCATGCCTGGAAAATGGCATTATTCGTTTAGAATGATCAGGCAACGGCTCTGTGCTCAGCCATTTTTTCGGCGATATGCGCCAGTGACTCATCGACCTGATCGATAAGAATCAGGCATAATTCACCCGCTTTCAATCTCGACAGCGCTGTATCAATGGCCAGGAATTCGCCGGTAATTTCACTGGTTACTTTGACCCGACGGGCATTAACCAATCCCTGTCTTAGCAAACCCAGCACCTCACCGTCCGGACGACCACGCTGACACTGATCCTGATACAGAATCACTTCGTCAAATACATCACCTAACATTTCTGTCTGAAGACGAATATCCTCATCACGCCTGTCTCCTGCCCCGCTGATCACCACCATACGTTTGCTTGCCGGAATATTTTCTACCGCAGCAATCAATGCCCCGATTGCATCAGGATTATGCCCGTAATCAGCGATCACCGAAGCACCGTGATAATCGAAGAAATTAAAACGCCCGGGGGCGGTCGCCGCATCATTGACGAAGCTTGACAGGCCGCGACAAATCGTCTGCCAATCCAGCTTCAGTGCCCATGCCGAGGCAATCGACGCCATGGCATTCTCAATTTGAAAACCGATCGCGCCGTTATGCGTAATGGGAATCCGGCTTAACGCAATACGCTGTTCGATTTTATTCTCAAACGCCACAATCTCATTGCCATCGACATAGACAACCCGGTGACCTTGTGCACGGTGTGCTGCCATCACCGGATGATAGCGATTCAGTGCAAAGAAGGTCACTGAGCCCGGACAGACATTTGCCATGCCAGCCGACATCGGATCTGCGGCATTGAGCACAGCAACGCCGTTGGGAGCCACATTCTGTACCACCACGCGTTTCACGACGCTCAAGTCTTCTACTGTATTGATGTAATTGAGCCCCAGATGATCGCCCATGCCGAGGTTAGTCACCACGGCAACATCGCAGCGGTCAAAGGCCAGTCCTTCGCGCAATACACCGCCACGCGCGGTTTCGAATACTGCCGCATCCACATCCGGATGCAATAACACATTGCGCGCGCTTTTCGGGCCGCTGCAATCCCCGCTGTCAATGCGCCTGCCTTGTATATACACGCCGTCAGAATTGGTCATGCCAACACGCAATCCCTGACAGGAAAGCAGGTGTGCAATCAGGCGCACGGTGGTGGTTTTACCATTGGTGCCGGCGACAGCGACCAGCGGAATCCGGCCATCGTCACCTTCCTTGAACAAGGAGGCGATGATTGCCTCGCCAACGGCACGCGCCTTGCCAAAGGACGGTTGCAAATGCATGCGTAAGCCGGGTGCGGCATTCACTTCGACAACCCCGCCACCCTGCTCTTCCAGAGGCAGCAAAATTGAGTCGCACACCACATCCACGCCGCAAATATCCAGTCCTATCATTTGTGCTGCGGCGACTGCGCTGGCCGCCATATCCGGATGGACATCATCAGTCACATCGGTTGCCGAACCGCCGGTACTCAAGTTCGCATTATTTCGCATCACTACGCAGATGCCTTTATCAGGAACAGAATCAACCGTATAACCCTGAACCTCAAGGCGGGCGATTGCGATGCTGTCAATGCGGATTTTAGTCAACGAAGTTGCGTGCCCTGTGCTGCGTTTCGGATCGCTGTTGACCTGTTCAACCAGTTCTCGCACAGTATGCACGCCATCCCCGATCACCATAGGCGGATCGCGTCGCGCCGCAGCCACCATCTGGTTGCCTACCACAAGCATACGATAATCGTTACCCGGCATAAACCGTTCCACCAGCACTTCAGAACTGATTTCAGCCGCGGCCGCATAGGCGATATTCAAATGCTCCCGCGTCACGATATTGACAGTGACTCCCTTACCCTGATTTCCATCCAGCGGTTTAACGACCACCGGACCTGCAATCTCGCACATCGCGGCCCAGGCATCGTCTGTATCAGACACGGGACGTCCCCGGGGGACGGGCACGCCTGCCGCTTCCAGCAGTTTCTTGGTCAGATCCTTATCCTGCGCAATCGCTTCACCTATGGCGCTGGAACGATCGGTTTCAGCTGCCTGTATCCGGCGCTGACGGCTACCCCAGCCGAGTTGCACCAATGAGCCTTCTGTCAGGCGGCGATAAGGAATGCCACGTCTTAAGCCCGCTTCGACGATGGAACCGGTACTGGGTCCCAGACGCACATCCTCATCCAGTTCGCGCAACTCGGCCAGGGCCGTCGCAAGGTTGAAACCGGTGTTATCAAGCGCCGCACCACACAAAGCCTGAGCGTGTTTAAAAGCCAGTCTGCCGACGGCTTCATCGTTGTACTCAAAGACCACTTGATAGACGCCCGCTTCTTTGGTCGCTGTTGTCCGGGTAAACGCAACGGTGCAACCTGCCTGTGCCTGCAAGGACACTGCCGCTGTGCCCAGCACATGGGCCAGGCTAATCGACTCGGCACGACCGGGTAGCTGCAACAGGCCGATTTCCGGAAAATGTGCACGCAAGCGCCCCTCAAAAGTATTGATTCTGGCGATATCACATTCGAGGACAGAGCAGGATACGATCGCTTCAATGGCAGTATGCCGACTCCACAGATTAGGACCGCGCAGGGCGCGTATGCGAGACACTTCCATTAGATATCCTTTATTAATTGGCTGAAATATCAGCCACTTCAAACGTTGCAATACCGGCACGAATCAGGCTGGTCGAAATACCTAGCGCCCAGGCCGCAGCGACTGCCGCCAGTACATTTTCAAGTTGCGATTGATTGCTTTCGTCAGCCGAAATGGGAACCGCAGCAAGCTTGAGCAGTGCAGTCTCTTCCAGCCCCTCGCAAAGTACAATGCGGCCATTTTTAATCAGCACCGCCCGACCGCCTGTCCGTCGATGTTTGGTCACAGCGACCAACTCACTCTCAAGCGCGAAATAAATAACTTCGCCGTCACAATATCCGGCCATCCCTGCCACCAGCGGATCAGATCCATTGAGCACAGCAACTCCATCGGATAAGACCACATCCACCTGAGTGCGCAACACATTGCAGACCTGCTCGGTGCTTTCGATGTAAAACTCGCCAAAATGTTTGGCCGGATCAAGATTGGTGATAATACCGATCTGACAGCGATCGTAGCCCAAACCTTCCGACAGGATGGTTTCGATGCTGTTTTCAATGACTGCCGCATCCACTGAACGGTTCAATAACACTTTTTGTGCAGACGCCCAGTTCGCGCAATCTTTCTTGTCGGCAAGCCGTTTGTCAAAAAACAGCCCGTCACGACTGGCAAGTCCGGTATAAAACCCCGCCAGTTTTAATAATCTGGTGACGATACGTGCAACCTGCGCTTTTCCCCGCGTACCGCAGATACCGATGACAGGAATACGTCCTGTTTCCTTATCGGCAAACAGACTGTCGACGATGGCGCGGCCCACCGGGCGCGGCTCACCTGACACAGGTTTAAGGTGCATCAGCAAACCCGGGCCGGCATTGATTTCAACGATAGCTCCGCCTTGTTCGGCCAGAGGGCGTGAAATATCTTCGGCGACCAGATCAACGCCGGCAATATCAAGACCGACGATACGCACGGCAAGCGACACCATTTCCGCCACCTCGGGATGCACCAGATCGGTAACGTCAAAAGCGACATTGCCGTTGCGCTGAATCAAAATCACCGTACCGGCCGGCGGCACCGATTCCGCTGTATAACCCTGACGTTTTATTTCAAATTGGGCTGCGGTACTTTCATTGATATTGACCCTGTCCATGGGAAACTCTTCAGCATCTCCCCTGCGCGGATCACTATTGATCTGTTCCTCAATCAGCAGATTGATCGACGAAATGCCATTGGCAATCAGCGATACGCTCTCCCCGCGGGTTGCAGCAGCCAGTTTTCCGCCAACCACCAGCAACCGATGTTCATTGCCGCGGATAAAACGCTCGACGATAACCTCGCTGCCTTGTTCATCCGCCAGCACAAAAGCGCGCTCTACTTCTTCACGTGTCATCAACTCGGTAGACACACCGCGCCCGTGGTTGCCGTCGGACGGCTTGACGACCACCGGCAAACCGATGTCTTCCGCCGCATCCCACGCATCCTCCGGACTGTCAACGATGCGCCCTTCCGGCACCGGTACGCCGCAGGCCTGCAGCAGGTTTTTGGTCAAATCCTTATCCTGTGAAATACTCTCGGCGATCGCACTGGTCTGGTCAGTTTCTGCCGTCCAGATGCGGTGCGCATTTTTGCCATAACCCAATTGCACCAGATTACCGCCGGTCAGGCGCATCGAGGGAATGCCTCTTTCAGTTGCTGCATCGACGATGCAAGCGGTGCTGGGTCCAAGACAGAGAGAATCGACCATCTCATTGAGTTTTAAAACGGTGGCAGCCACGTCAAAAGGTTCATCCTGCATCGCCGCGAGTATTAATTCGCGTGCGGCATGCAGCGCGGCACGAGAAACGGTTTCGTTGCGCGAACGCACAACCACCTTATAAACCCCGCGCACCGACGTTTCACGCGCCTTGCCAAAACCGCTCTGCATCCCCGCCAGATTTTGCAGTTCGATGGTGACATGTTCAAGAATATGTCCGGGCCAGGTGCCCTCGCGCAAACGTTGCAAAAATCCGCCGCGCTCACCAATGCCGCAGCGGTGCTCAATCAAGCTTGGCAACCAGGCTGTCAGACGCTCATAAAAACCGGGTATGGTATTGGAAGGAGAATCTTCCAGCACACCGATATCCAGCCAAACCTCAAGCACAGGACGATAAGTCCAGATATTCGGACCTTGCAGCGGTAATATTTTGAGAAACTCCATCAGATTTTCCTGGTGAATTTATAGGTAGCAGACTACGAGCTTAACGCAACCCGCTGTATTTTGGTTTACATGAATATCATATCAGGAAAAATATTACGCATCGAACTGGTGACGATATTACCAGAGGAGACGGCAAAATAGTTTGTTCGCGTGTGGTAATGTAGTAATATTGCGGGCAATGAATATTCCGCTCCCCCCCCCATTGGCAATCTCATTTCCTGACGCATGGCACGACAGCGTGTTACCGCATCTCTCAGACAACGAAGCAATTGTGGCCTGGTTGGAAATCAATCTCGATGCCAGACTGAACTTCTCGCAAGAACTGTTACTGATTAGCGACCGGCGCTTGTTATGTTTTAGCGGCGGGCAAGCACAGGTATTCCCTTTTCACGCAGGACTGACCATGGACTGCCACGATCATGGCGGGATCGGCAGGATAGAACTCTTCGAAGGTGAAGTCCGCCTGGCCTGCTGGTTTTATACACTGGCACACAATGTTCAGGCGATGCGTTTCATCAAACAGTTTGAGCAGCAACTCAGTTGCCATCTGACCGGCATCGCGGTGACTGAAGCTGCGCCTGAGCTATGTCCGGATTGCCTGACGCCTATGGAGCTCAGTGTATGTCCGCAATGCAACAGCACTATCAATGCCCCGCCGCGAATCTGGACATTGCTGCGTTTATGGCGTTTTGCAAAATCCTATCAGTGGCAATTGATTTCCGGTTTTTTATTAATGCTGGCTTCGACCGCTGCAACGCTGGTGCCGCCTTATCTGACCATGCCGCTGATGGACAAGGTGCTGATTCCCTATCAGAACGGCCAGCCGATTGATTTTGTGGTGGTAAGCTGGTTGTTATCCGGCCTGTTGGGTTCCGCATTGCTGGCCTGGAGTCTGGGCTGGGCAAAAACTTATATCCTGGCACTGGTCAGCGAACGCATTGGTGCCGATTTGCGCACGATCACTTATGAGCATCTGCTGCGCCTGTCACTGGAATATTTCGGCGGGAAACGCACAGGCGACCTGATGTCACGCATCGGTTCGGAGTCAGATCGAATTTGCGTCTTTTTGTCGTTGCATCTGCTTGATTTTGCAACTGATGTTCTGATGATACTGATGACAGCGGCGATTCTTTTTTCGATTAATCCGTATCTTGCGCTGGTTACGCTGGTGCCGCTGCCGTTCATCGCCTGGATGATCCATAACGTGCGTGACCGCTTGCGCACCGGTTTTGAAAAGATTGATCGAGTCTGGTCGGAAGTGAGCAATGTACTGGCCGATACCATACCCGGCATCCGGGTGGTCAAGGCCTTCGCCCAGGAAGGTCGCGAGGCGGAACGTTTCCGTGTCGCCAACCACCACAACCTGCAAGTGAATGACCGCATCAACAAAATCTGGTCTTTATTCACCCCCAGTGTCTCATTCCTGACCGAAATCGGCTTGCTGGTGGTCTGGGCCTTCGGCATCTGGCAGGTATCAAACAACCAGATTACCGTCGGGGTGCTGACGGCCTTCCTGGCTTACATCAGCCGTTTTTATGCGCGTCTGGATTCGATGAGTCGCATTGTTTCAGTCACGCAAAAAGCTGCCGCCGGTGCCAAACGTATTTTTGATATTCTCGATCATGTCTCCAGCGTTCCTGAGCCGGTTAATCCTGTGCATCTGAACAAGATAGAAGGCCGGATTGAACTCAAGGACGCAGGATTCAGATATGGCAATCGTGCCGTCATCAAAGGATTAAATCTCACCATCAAACCTGGCGAGATGATAGGCCTGGTCGGACACAGCGGCTCCGGGAAAAGCACGCTGGTCAATCTGATGTGCCGCTTTTATGATGTCTCGGAAGGCGCAATCAGCATAGACGGAGTCAACATACGTTCGCTGCCTGTCTCAGAATATCGCCGCCACATCGGACTGGTATTGCAAGATCCCTTCCTGTTCTTTGGCAGCATTGCCGAGAACATCGCCTATGGAAAACCGGATGCAAGCCGTGCTGACATTGTCGCGGCCGCTCATGCCGCCCATGCGCATGAATTTATCCTGCGTCTGCCGCACGGTTATGATTCCTTAGTCGGTGAACGCGGTCATGGTTTGTCCGGCGGTGAACGCCAGCGTATCTCAATTGCCCGTGCATTGCTGATTGACCCGCGCATTTTGATACTGGATGAAGCGACGGCATCGGTCGATACCGAAACGGAAAAGGAAATCCAGAAAGCGCTGGACAATCTGGTACATGGCCGTACCACCATCGCCATCGCTCACCGCCTGTCCACTTTACATAAGGCGGATCGTCTGGTGGTGCTCGATAAAGGTGAAATCGTTGAAATAGGCAGTCATGATGAACTGATGGCAAGTGAAGGTGCTTATTACCGCCTGTATCAGGCACAGGCCCGCAATGTCGATAGCGAACTTGACGATCTGACCAGCCGCGTTGCAGTAGACAGAAAGGTGAGCGCATGAGCAATTTCAGCTTAATACGAAATCCTGCCGGCCGCCTGGTGCTGACGCTGGAAGGACAGTCTTATGAGGGTGTCGTACCGGTGCGCGCCTTCCCGATTGCAGCGCCGGATGAGAGCATTTCATTGTTGAGTCCGGATGGACATGAACTGCTTTGGATAGAAAAGCTGATCAGCCTGCCTGAAAATATCAGCGAACTGATCGTGGAGGATCTGGCCTGCCGTGAATTTATGCCTGAAGTGCAGCGCATCAAAAATGTATCGAGCTTCGCCACACCCAGCACCTGGCAGGTTGAAACCGATCGCGGTGACACAGAATTACTGCTTAAGGCTGAGGAACACATCCGCCGCCTGACAGCAACCTCGCTGCTTGTCACCGACAGCCACGGCGTTTCATTTTTAATCCGCGACACAGAGCAACTGGATATGCACAGCCGCAAACTGCTGGATCGTTTTTTATAATTTAACTGCCGGGTCGGACACCAATCCAGATATTGTGGCGATTACCCCGCTTTGATTGATGCGAGCCTGCGCGTTGCTGTGTCACCGCAAAACCTGCCTTATTCATGCGCTGCGTAAACGCATCATCCGTGCATGCCGACCAGACCGTGAGCACACCGCCTGCTTTGAGCGCGGCATAGGCCAGTGCAAGCCCGGCATTGCTGTATAGCGCATTATTATTTTCACAGGTGAAGGAACTCGGGCCATTATCCACATCCAGCATGATGGCGTCGAATTGATGAGATACCTGCATCACCCGTGCGACATCCATTTCCTGCACCTGCACACGCGCATCAGCCAGCGGAAAGCCGGAAAGCCGCCCCATGTAATCGCGGTTCCAGCGCACCACAGCAGGAATTAGTTCAGATACCGTGACCTGCGCATCAGATCCTGTGTGAAGAAGTACCGCCGCCAGTGTAAAACCCATACCGAGCCCACCCACCAGCAAATGCGGATTTTTCCGTCCTGCAATGCACTTGCAGGCGATTTCCGCCAGCACCTCCTCTGAATGGTGCGCGCGACTGTTCATCAACTCGCCCGCTTTATCCACCCGGATAGAAAATTCGTCGCCGCGCTGGTATAGGCGCAGAGTCGTTCCCGCCCAGAGCGCGGTGTCGATCAATATAAATGGAAGCATAATTTTTTCGTTAAGAGCTGTTTTTACAGCAGGCTGACATCATAATTCAGTGCCTGAAGTTACGGGCTGCTATTTGTCATGATGATCTGCACGCTTACCGGTAGACTATAACGGTATTCCCGTGGTACTTTTGCCGGCAAATCATGCGCTAACGCTGAAAATCAGTGTTGCATGATCGTTTTATACCTTTATTGTTATCTCACTGTGGAAACAGCATGGCTCTTGCTCAACATTCATCCGCCATAAAATATATTCCGGCCGTTTTGTTACTATCCGCTCTGGCGGCCTGGTATTTCACCCGCACCGTCCCGCTCCAGATTAAACTGGTCAGCGTGACACGCGGTACGGTTGAGGCAACCGTCAACAATACCCGAGCAGGCACGGTAAAAGCCTGCCATCGCGCCAAGCTCTCAGCGCCTTCAGGCGGTCAGATAGCACAACTGCTAGTCAAAAAAGGGGACAGAGTCAAGACCGGGCAGCTTCTGCTGAAATTATGGGATAAGGACTTGCAGGCGCAATTAGCCCTTGCACAGGAACAACTCATCACGGCGCAAACGCAAGCTGTGCAGTCCTGCCTTCAGGATGAGCTGGCCGACAGGGAATTTAAACGGGCCGCTCAATTACAGTTGAAAGGTTTTATCTCCAGCGAGGGGCTGGATCAAAAATCCTCGTCAGCTCAAGTATTACATGCCGGATGCAATGCGGCAAAAAGTCGGATTGAAGAAGCGAAGTCACACATTACCGCAGCAAAAACCGGACTGGACAGACTCCTTTTGCGCGCACCGTTTGACGGCATTATTGCTGAAATCAGCGGTGAGCTTGGCGAATATGCCACCCCTTCCCCGCCCGGCATCCCAACCCCGCCTGCAATTGATCTGATTGACGACCACTGTCTGTTTGTCAGTGCGCCTATCGACGAAGTGGATGCTGCCGGTATCAAATCCGGACAACTTGCGCGTATTAGCCTTGATGCGATTAAAGGTAAATCTTTCGCAGGACGTGTCAAACGCCTTGCGCCTTATGTGCTGGAAATCGAAAAGCAGGCGCGTACCGTGGAGGTTGAAGTGGATTTTATTGCGCCGCCGACGGACGAAAATCTGCTGACCGGCTATAGTGCCGATGTAGAAATCGTTCATGCCCGTCATCTCAAGGTATTGCGTATTCCCACTCAGAGTCTGCTGGAAGGTCATAAAGTATTACTCTATAAAGCGGACGGCATGCTGACAGCGCGCGCGGTAACAACGGGTCTTGCCAACTGGGATGAAACAGAAATCACCGCGGGGCTAAGCGAAGGTGATCAAATCGTGCTCAATACCGATCAGAGCGGCATCAAAGCCGGTATAAGAGTTCAGCCGGAAGAGAAATAATGATCCTGCACTTCATTCCCTGCAGCTTGCACCTTGTTCCTTGCCTTTAAAATGATTGAATTTATCAATATCCGTCGCAGTTTCAGCATAGGCGATCAGCGGGTTACCGCCTTGCACGACATCAATTTGAACATCGCAGCGGGCGACTATGTCTCTATCATGGGGCCGTCCGGCTCGGGCAAATCCACGCTGCTGAATCTGATCGGCCTGCTGGATCGTCCTACCTCCGGAACTTACAAACTGGACAGCGGCGATGTCACGGCATTAAATGACGCACAACAAGCCCGTGTTCGCAGCGAAAAAATTGGTTTCGTATTTCAGTCCTTTCATCTGGTGCCACGACTGACTGCCGCGATGAACATCGAACTGCCGCTGATACTGGCGGGCATACCGGCAGCTGAACGCAAGCTGCGCGTAGCACAATTACTGGCAAATTACGGCCTGACGGACAGAGCCTCCCACAGACCTGACCAGCTCTCCGGCGGGCAGCGGCAACGCGTGGCGATTGCCCGTGCCACCAGCATGCATCCTGCCGTGCTGCTGGCGGATGAGCCGACCGGCAATCTTGATCAAACTACCGGCCGCGAAGTCATCAAATTACTCGAACAATTAAGCTTGCAGAATGTCACGCTGATACTCGTCACCCACGATCCGGCTCTGGCTGGACGAGCCAGTCGTCAGCTGCGCATGGTGGACGGTCAGATTATCAGCCAGACCATGTCATGAAATATATTGATGTCGTGCAGTTTGCCGCCACAAGTCTGCTCGGCAGCCGCGCACGAACCGGGCTGATGATCCTCGCCATGTCCATCGGCGTCGCTGCTGTAGTGGTGCTAACCGCCTTGGGCGAAGGCGCAAGAATTTACGTGGTTAATCAGTTCTCCTCGCTTGGCACTAATCTGGTTCTGGTCTTTCCGGGGCGTACTGAAACAGCCGGCGTCAACCCCGGCATGCTGCTAGGCCAGATTCCGCGCGAAATTTCCCTCGATGATGCGCAAGCACTATTGAAGAGCCGTGCTATCGCCCGCATCACACCGATGACAATAGGTTCTTCACAAATCTCAAAAGAAGCAAAAAACCGCGATGTGGTGGTATTGGGCTCTACGGCTAACTTACTGGAAGTGCGCCACATGAGCCTGGAACAGGGACAATTCCTGCCCGAAGGTGACATGCATTCGAATCTGCCTGTCTGCGTGCTGGGCAGCAAAATAAATCATGAATTATTTGGCAGAAAATCGGCTGTGGGTGCCTGGGTCAGACTGGGCGACCGGCGATTTCGCGTGATCGGCATTCTGGCAACTCAGGGCGAATCAATGGGTTTTAATACCGACGAAATCGTCATCGTGCCGGTCGCCTCCGCCCATATGCTGTTCAACACCTCAGGACTGTTCCGCATTCTGATCGAAGCAAAAAACCGCGAAGCAATAGAACCGGCCAGAAAAGATGCTGAATCCATCCTGTTTGCCCGACACAACGGGGAAAAAGATGTGACAGTAGTCACGCAAGACGCCGTACTGGCGACATTCGACCGGATCTTGCGTGCACTGACACTGGCGGTCGGCGGCATCGCCGCAATCAGTCTGGCGGTAGCGGGAATTTTAATTATGAATGTGATGTTAATCGCCGTTTCGCAACGGGTGCAGGAAATCGGCCTGCTCAAAGCCTTGGGCGCACCGGCAGTAAAAATCCGCAGCTTGTTCTTTGCAGAAGCGGTTATCTTATCCGCGATCGGCAGCTTTGCCGGTCTGCTGCTGGGTGAGGCGGGTGTACTGGTGATTGCAAAAATTTATCCCGCCTTGCCGGTGACGGCCCCTTGGTGGGCTGTGCTGGCGGCAATAGGCACATCACTTGTCACAGGAATATCATTCAGCGTCTGGCCGGCACGCCGCGCTGCACAACTGGACCCCGTGACGGCACTGGCCGGTCGCTAAGCACTTAAAACGCTGCGGACTTCGTAACAATCGCTGTTAAATAGCCGGGTGCTCGCCAGCTTCATGTCGGCGGGGCATCATCTGGAATCCTGGCAACAAGAATCCGCTCAGGCCATTGCAAAACGGCTGTTGGTCGCCAGCATGGCCTGTGTCACCGTGTGGCAAATCGCTGCCGACAACAAAGAGGCCACCGAATTACGGCTATTTTTGATCAAACTCAGCGGCAGACAAAGAAGGCACAAATTCACAAATCTGGCACTTCTGGCAGGCTTGTGGGTGTTTCTCTCCATGATTGAAATCATGGAAGCCTACTCTCTGGAAAAACTGGATGGCTTAAAAACAACCGCCCGGCAATTTTTCAAAAAAGATGTGTAGATACTTATGCCGCCCGGGAGAGGGGATAGAGGAGAAGGCGGGTTGCCCGCCGCGCCGTTGTCGCCCAGATTAAAAGGCAGGAACACCGTGGCCGCTTCCGCCAGTCTGGTCACCCGCTGTTGCTCACCGCAAAATGCCACAGCGCCCCGTTAGGAAAGGACAGCAAGGGTTCTGCAGGTCGGGATTTATCCTGACTTGTCGGGTTGAAACCCGACCTGCCTCCAGGATTACGGTCAAAGCTGGTCGCGCAAGCGGTTCAGCAGCGTTTCACCGGCCCGCGCGCCGTGATTGTTGGTCAGCGTCGTGTTCGCAAATCCCAGTAACCAGCTGCCGGTCTGCCACCGGCGAAATTGCTTTTATGTCTGAGTAACTGATGTTACACCGTAACATCAGTTACTCACTTATCAGCGGTTGACCGGCTTCGACATTTTTCTCTTCCGCAAATATCGGGAACAGCAATGGCAACAACAACAAGGTAAACAGTGTTGCCGAGACAATGCCGCCTACAATCACCACGGCAAACGGGCGCTGGGTCTCCGAACCGATGCCATGCGACAGCGCGGCCGGCAAAAGACCGATCCCCGCCATCATCGCTGTCATCAAAATAGGACGCAAGCGCGACACGGCGCCTTCCATCACACTCATGGCCAGCGTATGACCATTGCGCATTCCGTCGATAAACTGCTCAACCATGATCACCCCGTTCTGCACCGAAATACCGGCAACCGCGATAAAGCCTACTGCAGCAGATACCGACAGATGCAATCCGGCAAGCCCTAACCCCGCCAGTCCGCCGATCAGCGTAAAGGGCACCATCATCAGCACCAGCAAGGCTTTTCGTGTGGATTTGAAAGCCCAGAACAGCAGCACAAAGATCATCAGGATGGATAAGGGCACAATCACTTTCAGGCGTTTAACCGCGCGCTGCTGATTTTCAAACTGACCGCCCCAAGTCAGAATATAACCCGGCGGCAAAGTTACCTGCGCTTTGACTTTATCCATCGCTTCAGCGACAAAACTGCCCTGATCGCGTCCCAGCAGATTCGCCTTCACCGCCACTACCCGTCCGCCCGCCTCGCGCCCGATGCGTGCAGCACCCTGACGCACATCGATTTTAGCAATCGAGCCCAGCGGAATCGACCCGCCACCGGGTATGGCAATCGGCAGATCGCGCACGTCATCCACGGCATCGCGATAGCGCTCGGCAATGCGCACCGTGACATCGAAACTCCGGTCACCTTCATAAAAAGTATTCACCGTACTGCTCGCCAGCACTGTCTGTATGGTGGCATTAACATCATTGATATTCAGCCCGTAACGCGACATGCGCTGCCGGTCCAGCACGATGTTAAGTTCAGTCTGACCACCTACCTTGATGGCAGCCACATCAGCCGAGCCCTTGATTCCCGCCAGTATGCCAGCCACTTGCGTTGATTTATCTTCCAGAATTTCAAGATCGGGACCGAATATCTTCACCGAAATCTCTCCCTTCACGCCGGACAAGGCTTCTTCCACATTGTCCTGTATCACCTGTGAAAAATTGGTGGGAACACCGGGAATTTCCCCGATTTTGCGCGTCATATCGGCAATCATCGCCTCCTTGTCGGCAAAGCGCCAGCCATCATGCGGGTTGAGATCCGCCATAATTTCCAGATTGTTCGGCCCCTTGGGATCGGTGCCATCGTCCGGACGCCCGACCTGCGTCGCAACGTTGTTAACCTCAGGATAACTGTTCAGGATCTTGCGCACCTGACGTTCGACTTCCTTGGTTTTATCCAGCGCGGTAGCCGGTGGCAGTGTAATCGTCAGCCAGATATTGCCTTCATCCAGTTTGGGCAAAAATTCGCTGCCCAGCAAGGGAGACAGCGCCAGCGTCACCGCCAGCAAGGCCACCGATACAGCGACGATCAGCTTGCGCCGCAGATTTGCCCAGTTAAGCAAAATGCGGTAGTTGCTTTGCAATTTATGCATCCATTCGCTGTGTTTCTCGGCCAGGTCATGCTTTCTTACCGCATAGCTTAGCAACGTGGGCAGCAGGGTCAGCGTCAGGATGATCGCGCCCAGCAGTGCAAAGGTCAGGGTAAAGGCGACAGGCGAAAATATCTTGCCTTCGACGCGCTGAAAAGTAAAAATCGGCAAAAAGGCCAGAATGATGATGGCTTTGGAAAACAGAATAGGCTTACCCATCTCGACGCTGTTTTGTTTGATCAGATGAAGCCGCCAGCCGTAGGATTGATGCTGTTTACTCTCATCGAGCTTGGCTAATGCCAGTTTCACCATCAAGGCTTCGACCATCACCACCGCGCTGTCGATGATGATACCGAAGTCGACCGCACCGAGTGAGATCAGATTGGCCGATACGCCGCGCGCATCAATCAAAATAAAGGCAAACAGCAGCGCCAGCGGAATGATGGCGGCCACTGCCAGCGCCGCGTACCAGTTGCGCAGGAACAGTATCAGTATTGCCACCACTAAAATGGCACCGACAATCAGATTCTCACTCACGGTGTGTACCGTGTGTTTGACCAGATCTGTTCTATCGTAGTATGGAACAATCTTCACCCCGACAGGCAGGCTCAGCGACAGCGCGGCAATGCGCTCCTTAATACCTTCGACCACCGTGCTGGCATTTTGCCCCTTGGTCATCTGTACGATGCCCTGCACCACGTTGTCATGTCCGTTAAACGCTACTATCCCTGAACGCGGACGGCTGCCGATGGCTACCGTTGCAACGTTGCCCACCGTCACTGTTTTACCATTAGCGGCTGTCACCACCACGCGAGAAATATCGTCGAGCGATTTGAAAAGCCCGATGCTGCGCACCACCAGCGCTTCATCGCCGCGCTTTAATATCCCCCCCCCGGTGTTGCTGCTGTTAGCCCCCACAGCCGTAGCTACCTGGTCGATAGTGACATTGAATTTTCGCAGCAGCGAGGGAATCACTTGTATCTGGTATTCCTTGACCGTGCCGCCAAAACTGACCACATCCGCCACACCCTGCACCTGACGCAGTGCCGGACGCAACACCCAGTCCTGCAAGGCACGCGCCTCATAGGGCGGCATGCTCTGGGGCACATCCAGTACATAGCGATACACTTCGCCGACCGCATTGGTCAGCGGCGACATGCTGGGCTGTACACCTGCCGGCAAGGTGACATTTTGCAATTTTTCCAGCACCTGCTGGCGCGCAAAATAATCATCGGTATGATCGGCGAAAGTCAGCGTGATGTCAGACAAACCGGTGAGCGATACCGAACGCATCTGCGTCATGTGCGGCACGCCGTTCATTTCACGCTCAATCGGCAGTGTGACGCTGCGCTCAATCTCTTCAGGTGCCTGGCCTGGCATCTGAGAGACAATTTCCACCTGCACATCCTGCACATCGGGAAAGGCTTCAATCGGCAGATCCTGCAAGGCACGCACACCGAAAATCAGCAGCACCAGTACACCGGCCAGCACAAACACGCGCTGGTGCAGTGTGAAAGTAATCAATTTATCGAGCATTTAATCGGCACCTGACAGTTCGGCATTGAGCAGCAAGGTGCCGGTGGTCACGACGCGCTCACCCTTTGTCAAACCTTGTCTGACGAAGCTGTCTTCATGCCCTTGCAGTCCCAGCACAACCCTGCGACGTTGCAAGACACCCGGGCTGTTTTCAACAAACACGTAGCTGTACAGCCCTTGCGTGACGATAGCGGTATTCGGAACACGCGGATATTTATCAAGCATGCTGGCAACGGGCGCGACGCGTGCATACATTTCTGGCTTAAGCCTGAAGTGAGAATTGTTAATTTCGCAACGCACCTGGATACGCCGTGTCACAGGATCCATTGCACCAACAATGGCAGTAATCTTGCCGGAAAAAAAGGCATCCGCATAGGCATCCACATCGACCACCACAGACTGATCCAGTCTCACTTTATCGATATCCTGCTCGGGCAGATCTATCATTCCCCATACATGTAATGGATCTGTAATCACGAATAACGGTGCGGCAGCACCCGGTGCCACCTCACTATCGGCATTAACCTGCCGCTCGCTAACCACCCCGCTGCGAGGCGCCAACAGCACATATTTGCTGCTGGACTTGTCGGAATTTAAGTTTTTCAGTCTGGCGCGTGCCCGGATAGCTTCGGCTTCTGCCTGGTGCGCATCCGATTCAGCACTTTCCATATCCTTCTGTGCCATGCCATTTGCCGCAAACAGCAGTTTGGCGCGTGCCAGCACTTGCTGTTTGAGTTGCAAATCAGCTTCTGCACGATTATTGTCTGCTACCGCCTGAGCATAGTCGGGCGAATCAATCACCAGCAGTGCATCGCCTTTTTTCACCTGTTTGCCCACATCAGCCAGGATACTCACTACCCTGCCGGCAACCGACGTAAATACCCGTGCAGTACGATTATCGTCGTAAACAATGCGTGCATTTAAAGGTTCAACCAGCGGTTCAGGATAAGCCTCAACCGGTAGAATTTTGACATAGGACAGCTGCGGGGCATCGACTGCAAAACGGATGGTATCGGAAGATTTTTTTTCGACAGACACTGCCTCAATAAGCGGCTTTACTACCACATGGCTTTTCTGCCAGAAAAAATAGCCGGCAATGATTAATACCAGCAGGATTGCCAAAATACTATTTTTTTTAACCCTTGTGATCATGAAGCACTCCTTGTACAGAATATTCAGCCTTGTTCCACCAACCACCGCCCAGCGCCTGATACAGTGCAGCCGTATCGCCCAGTCGGGATGCCTGCGCCTGAACCAGAGCAAGTTGCGTCAGTTGATAAGCCTGCTCGGCAAGCAAAACATTTTGATAAGCGATATAGCCCAAACGATGTTGCTCGCGCGTCAAATTCAGCAGCTTTTTATTCGCCTGTGCAGACGCTGCGGCAGCTTTGAGGGCATCGGCGTCCGTCTCAATTTTGTGCAGGGTATCGGCGACATTTTGCAGTGCAGCGATCACCGTACTGCGATACTGTGCACCGGCCTGAACCAGCACTTGTTCAGCGGCTTTCGACTGCGCCTTGAGGGTGCCTCCATCAAATATGGTCTGCGCAATATTGCCGGTCAGACTAAAAAAGCCACCACCGGAGCGGAACATCCAGTCTGGCGTCGTCGCCATACCACCCATCACGGCCTGAACCGAAAATTGCGGCAGGCGGTTGGCTATGGCAACACCATATTGTGCGCTGGCGTCATGCAACTGCGCCTCGGCAATCCGTACATCCGGACGCTGCTCAACCAATCTTGAGGGCAGACTTAGCGGCAAGTCTTCAGGCAAATGCAAGTCGGCAAGCTCAAAAATTTCTTCTACATCCTTGTCAGGTGTATTCCCCGCCAGCGCACGTATCAGATCCCGGGTCTGCTCCAGTTGATTGCGCAAGGGCGGCAACGACTGGTCGGCCTGAGCTAATGCCGCTTCCTGCGCGGCTACATCGATCTCACTCAAAAATCCGAGCTTCAACTGCTGACGCAGGATCTGAAGATTTTCACGATTGATGGCAATCACCCGTTCCACGGCAGCTAACTGCGCGCGCACACTGGCTTCTTCAAAAGCTGCTGCAACCACGTTTGACACCAGCGTGATGTAAGTCGCCTGCAATTGCATTTGCTGCACCTGTGCTTGCGCTTGCGCTGACTCAACGCGTCGCTTTTGCATGCCGAATATGTCAGGCACATAGCCGATATTCAACTGGGCAACATGAAAGTTGTAATAAGCCGGACCAACAGGAGTGCTCGTCGTTTGAATATCAGTACCGTTTGCCTGTAAACCGGGGGCCCCTCCGCCATTATTGCCGGCAAGTTTGTTGCGCGAGGGCGAATAATTCACGCCTACGGTCGGATAAAAAAAACCCTGCTGTGCAATGACGCCCTGCTGCGCGACACGCAATGCCGCCTGTGCGGCTTCGACATCGGGATTGGCCTGCAAGGCACGCGCGATCAGCGCATTTAATTTTGCCGACTGAAACAGCGTCCACCAGTCATCGGGGATTTGTTTTGATGCATCAAAAGACTGCGGCTTACCCATCAGCGTATCAGTCGCTGAAGTTTTAACAGGCATGGCTAGCGGCGCATAGCTTATCGCTATCGGTGCTGCCTGCGACTTGAAATCCGGCCCTGCTGCACATCCCACCAGCGCCAGCGGAATCAAAATAGCAATTTTTCTGTACAAAATAACGAACCCGGCCATATTTAATTACGAAGCTAAGCCATCTAGCAAAGGAGGCGAATACTAGCAGAATTTGATTAAATTTATATGACGGGATCTTGATAATTTATAAGTCATTGTTTTGCAACGGTAGATCTGATAAACAACGGATAAACACGGGCTGAACTTTGCTCAATGACCTTCGCTGCCGCACATGAAAAAACCCGTCAAAGCGGGCTTTTTCATTAAAAATATTTTTACCTACGCATTGATAAGGCTCAACCCTTATCGAAGCGCATCACTCCCGTTTTGCAATCCACAGCGATGGTATCTTTCGCCGCGAAACGCCCTTCCAGAATCAGTTTGGCCAGCGGATTTTCAAGCTGGCTCTGAATCGCGCGTTTTAAGGGTCTCGCGCCATAGACAGGATCAAACCCGGCACTGGAAATTTCAGACAAGGCTGCTTCGGTAACGATAAGCTTCATTTCCAGTGCTCCCAGTCGTTTTTCCAGATACTGCAACTGAATGCGCGCGATAGATTTGATGTTTTTCTCATCCAGCGCATGGAACACCACCACCTCGTCAATACGGTTGATGAATTCAGGCCTGAAATAGCTTTTTACTTCACCCATTACTGCCAGTTTAATCACCTGATAATCATCGCCTGACATCTGCTGTATCATCTGACTACCCAGATTAGAGGTCATCACGATCACGGTATTCTTGAAATCCACCGTGCGCCCCTGACCATCCGTCATGCGACCATCGTCCAGTGCTTGCAGCAGCACGTTGAAGACATCGGGATGCGCTTTTTCCACTTCATCGAGCAAAATCACCGAATACGGTTTGCGACGCACCGCTTCCGTCAAACCGCCGCCTTCTTCATAGCCCACGTAGCCCGGCGGCGCACCAATCAGTCGTGCAACCGAATGCTTCTCCATATACTCAGACATATCGAGGCGGATCAGATGATCTTCCGAATCAAACATAAAGCCTGCCAGCGCCTTGCAAAGTTCTGTTTTTCCGACACCGGTCGGCCCCAGAAACAAGAAGGAACCGTAAGGTTTATTCGGATCTGACAGCCCCGAGCGCGAACGTCTGATCGCATCCGACACCAGACGCACGGCTTCGTCCTGTCCCACCACGCGCTCATGCAGCTTATCTTCCATCTTGAGCAGTTTGTCGCGCTCTCCGGTCATCATTTTGGAAACAGGTATTCCGGTGGCACGACTAACCACTTCGGCGATTTCTTCAGCGCCTACCTGAGTGCGCAGCAGGCGATTTCTTGGTTTATCCCCTTTTTCTTCGGCGTGTGCAGCTTCTTTTAGCTTAGCTTCCAGTTGCGGCAACTGACCGTATTGCAGTTCAGCCACCTGCTCCAGACGGCCTTCGCGTTGCAGCCTGACAATTTCAGCACGCACCCGCTCTATCTCTTCCTTGAGTAGCGCCGTGCCTTGCGCCGCACCTTTTTCTGTTTTCCAAATTTCATCCAGATCGGCGTATTCCCGACCCAGCTTTTCAATTTCCGCTTCGATCAGCGCATGGCGTTTTTTCGAGGCTTCATCCTTTTCCTTTTTGACGGCTTCCCGCTCAATCTTGAGCTGGATCAGACGGCGCTCCAGCTTATCCATCACTTCAGGCTTGGAATCAATTTCCATTCTGACCCGTGCGGCGGCTTCGTCGATCAGATCAATCGCCTTGTCCGGCAAAAAACGATCCGTAATATAACGGTTGGATAATTCAGCTGCGGCGATGATGGCAGGATCGGTAATATCCACGCCGTGATGCAACTCATAGCGCTCCTGCAAGCCGCGCAAGATAGCGATGGTAGATTCTACCGAAGGCTCTTCCACCAGCACTTTTTGAAAACGACGTTCAAGCGCGGCATCCTTCTCGACATACTTGCGATATTCATCCAGCGTGGTAGCTCCGATGCAATGCAATTCGCCGCGCGCTAAGGCCGGTTTCAACATATTGCCCGCATCCATCGCGCCTTCCGCCTTGCCCGCGCCTACCATAGTGTGCAGCTCGTCGATGAAGACGATAGTTTGCCCTTCATCCATCGCCAGTTCTTTGAGCACATTTTTAAGACGCTCCTCAAATTCACCGCGATATTTGGCGCCTGCCAGCAGTGCGGCCATATCCAGACTCAACACTTTTTTACCCTTGAGCGATTCGGGCACTTCGCCGTTGACGATGCGCTGCGCCAGGCCTTCGACAATCGCAGTTTTACCCACACCCGGCTCGCCTATCAGTACCGGATTATTCTTGGTGCGGCGCTGCAAAACCTGAATTGCGCGGCGTATCTCGTCATCTCTGCCGATCACAGGATCCAGCTTGCCCTGCCTTGCTCTGTCTGTCAGATCAATGGTGTATTTTTTCAAGGACTCGCGCTGACCTTCCGCTTCCTGAGAGCCTACCGACTCGCCGCCGCGTACCGTAGCGATAGCCACTTCCAGCGGCGCACGCGCAATCCCGTTAGCCTTTAAAAGCCGCCCTGTCTCGCCCTTATCACCAGTTGCCGCAAGCAAAAACATCTCGCTGGCAATAAACTGATCGCCGCGCTTTTGCGACTCCTTGTCGGTCAAATTAAACAGATTGGAAAGATCGCGTCCGACTTGCACCTCGCCACCATGTCCTTCCACCTTGGGCAGACGGGATACCGCCTCGCTGAGCGCCATTTTCAGCGCATTGACATTGCCACCGGCACGTGCCAGCAGCGAACCTGCTCCGCTGTCCGCATCATTAAGCATGGCCAACAGCAGATGTTGCGGCTCAATAAACTGGGAATCACCACCCACGGCAAGACTTTGTGCATCGGACAGGGCTTGCTGTAACTTGGTCGTAAACTTGTCAAAACGCATGGCACACTCCTTCTAAGTTAACAATCGATTGAAGCACAAGTGGGGGGACGATTAGAAAATTTCAAGTCGCTTGCCTTATACTACGCTTCTTTGACTACAATTGAGAGAAACCGTGGCGATACTAGATCTTGCTTTTATTATTGGGCAAAATGCGCACAATGCACTGACTGAAGACATCTTAAGCGGCGATCTAACCGCACAATTATTACCCGAAACGGCAACTGCCCGTGCACAAGTGATTACCCGCCAGTCAGGCATACTCTGTGGAACGCAATGGTTTGATGCCTGCTTCATGTCACTTGATCCGGCCTGCAAAATTACCTGGCAGGCCAAAGACGGCGACACCATACACCCGGGACAGCTTTTGTGCGAATTGAATGGCGGCACGCGCGCCTTGCTCACCGGTGAACGCAGCGCATTGAACCTGCTACAGACGCTGTCCGCCACAGCCACTCGCACCCGGCGCTATGTTGATGTCGTAACAGGTTTAAATGTCAAAATCATGGATACGCGCAAAACCCTGCCGGGACTGCGCCATGCGCAGAAATATGCGGTCAGGACTGGCGGCGGATATAATCAGCGCGCGGGACTGTATGACGGAATTCTCATTAAGGAAAATCATATTGCCGCAGCAGGCAGCATCGCCGCCGTACTCGATGCCGCCTTCAAACTAGCTCCTGTCGGCGTATCCATACAGATCGAAGTGGAGAACATGATGCAACTGGACGAAGCGCTGGATGCAGGTGCGAAGCTTATTCTGCTCGACAATTTCGATCTGGACGCGCTGCTTGCCGCTGTACAACACACCGCTGGACGCGCAGAACTGGAAGCTTCTGGCGGCATTACGCTGGCGGGTTTGCGTGAAATTGCCGAAACTGGTGTCGATCGCATCTCCATCGGCGCGCTGACCAAGGACATCGACGCACTGGATTTATCAATGAGAATGATTTAGCAAGTGGCAAACTATGATAGACAATCAGGGGTTATCATGACTGAATCATTGCATCTCGTCTGCCCGCATTGTGACGGCATTAATCGCGTACCCGAAGTGGCTTCGCATCAGGATTTGACAGGGTAACCCCAAAACAGGGCAAACCCGCTCACAATTTCTTTATCAGCGTGCTCCTGCATTTGCTGGCTTAGTGCTTTAACGAATACCGATCAGGGCTCGCGTCTCATTTATACTGCATGGCTGAAACGACATGAAGGGACTGACCGAATAACAGGATCTCGCTCCGCAGATACGAGAGCCGCACTTGTTGATTACTTCTGCTTTCCAAGTTGAAAGTGCTTTAACACCTCAATTCTCACTCATCGCCTCGCCCATGCGGACGGGCATTGCAGCAGTCCATTGCGCATTAAACTGCAGCATATTCTTTTTGAACAGCAACACCACCGTTGAACCCAACAAAAAGCGCCCCATTTCATCGCCTTTCTTCAGGTTGATCTGCTGATCCGCATATTGCCACTGACGAATATCACGGCTGCGCGGCGGATTGATCACACCATGCCAGACAGTCGCCATACTGCCGACAATAGTCGCCCCCACCAGCGTCAGCACAAACTGACCGTAGTCAGAATCAAACACGCACACAACGCGTTCATTGCGGGCAAACAAACCCGGCACGCCGCGTGCCGTCACAGGATTGACCGAAAACAACTCACCGGGCACATAGATCATGCGTAACAGTCGCCCGTCGCAGGGCATATGAATGCGGTGATAATCTTTCGGACTCAGATAAATGGTGGCAAAACTGCCCTCGGTAAACTGCGCGGCAAGTTGGACATCGCCGCCGACCAGCGCAGTGGTCGAATAAGTATGACCTTTCGCCTGAAACAACAGGTCGTGCTCAATCGCGCCAAACTGGCTGATCGCGCCATCAACCGGACAAACAAAAGCTGAGGATGAAAGCGGTCTCGCCCCCGGCTTTAACGCACGCGTAAAAAAATCATTGAAGGTCGCATAACTGTGACTATCGGTATTGGCAGCTTCCATCATGTTCACCTGATAGCGCCCGATGAACCAGTTAATCAAGGAAGGCACCCATATGCCGCGCCGACTGGCCACTTTACCGGCAAATTCGGTGAGCAGCTGTTTAGGCAGCAGGTATTGCAAGAGCACTGCGAGATGGTCGATCACATTAGCCTGCCTGAAAATAAAAAAGTGAGTGCATTATACCCAATCAAGTCGCAAAAATTAGCTGGTAATAAGCACTTTCCAATAGCGCCCAAAGCATTCCCGACGCATAATGCAGCGCACGGATTGATTATTACTTGAGTTTCGCCACCCGCTATGCAAGCAGCGGGGAACTGAAGTTCAGAAAGGATTGTTCAGTGCAAGTATCTGTCGCTAAACAGGCTTGAGCAACGGATTGCAGCAATAAACCAGCCACAGACCGCTAGAATGTCCGGCAAACAACAAGCTGATACACGCAAACGATGGAAAAATAATAGTGATTAAGCGCACGATAAAATTGGCAGAAATTTCAGTTGTAAAACGCCCGCTTCCTACCGCGGAGACGCCACTCATCCCCGCCTATCTGCAGCAAACCTATTGGTGGGCCTACCTGCATCCAAGGGCAGTACACTTCTTCGAGCGCAGCTGGTTAATCAACCTTATTCTGCTCGGCAATTACCGTCGCCTCTCTGGCATTGCGCTTGACGCTCTGGGCGACGCCCTTGACGGAGCCACCCTCCAGGTCGCCTGTGTGTATGGTGACTTCACTGAACAACTGCGCCGTCGCTTGTCAGCTTGCGGGCGGCTGGAGGTGGTCGATGTGTTACCCATCCAGCTCGTCAACCTTGCGCGCAAACTGCCCTCCGATCCGCGCGTGCAACTGACCTGCGCCAACGCGGAAAACATCGGCGGCGAAGCTGCGCGTTACGAGCGCGCAGTGCTTTTCTTCCTCCTTCACGAACAACCGGAAGCGGTACGCCGTGCCACATTGGCAGAGGTGTGGCGACTGGTCAAGCCGGGTGGCAGTATCGTCATTATCGACTACCATTGTCCTGACTGGTGGCAGCCTCTGCGCTGGCCGCTAGCCGCCGTGCTGCAGACTCTGGAGCCGTATGCGCTTGATCTGTGGCGACATGAGTTGTGTCATTTCCTGCCTGCTCCCGCTCATATTCTCCGCCAGCAAACCTACTATGGCGGCATCTATCAACTACTCGAACTCCGCCGCTAAACCGGCCATAGGCTATCCGGCATATTGTTTTGATGTTTAACCGGCGTTATTATTCGTTCCAGTGGCTTGGCAGTGGTTGCGTCATTACCATGCCTGTTAACAGCATTTTTCAGCAGGACACTGCCGGCAAGCGGCATCGCCCGGTAGCAATGACAGAGCGCTCGGTGACCAAGGCAGAGCACTCGGTGAAAAGCACAGAGCGCTCGGTAGCAATGGCCGAGCACTCGGTGGAAAGCACAGAGCGCTCGGCGGAAAACACAGAGCGCTCGGTGAAAATGGCAGAGCGCTCGGTGGAAATGGCAGAGCGCTCGGCGGAAAGCACAGAGCGCTCGGCGAACAAGACAGAGCACTCGGCGAACAAGACAGAGCGCTCGGTGGAGAAGGCCGAGCACTCGCTGGAAACCACCGAGCACTCGGCAGCGATGGCATATCACTCGGTGAAAGTGACCAACCATTTCGTGATAATCACAACCCGATTGAGCTGAATTCCCTGTTGAAAAATTGTTCTCTACGCTAACTCATGATCTTAAGGTGGAAGCCAAATGATCCGGAGCCCGGGCGTAGCCCCCTTACGGCAATATCCCGCGCATGCCGGTAAACAAAATCAGCCGCCGGCTCCACAATATTCATTTCGCCATCAGGAATGCCGGCATGCTATACGCCGCGCATCAGCCACCACCAGATAGTCAGTGTGACAAAGGAAATCATCAGCCCCATTGCCACCATCAGCGTGGCAAAAGGCGGATCAAGATCATGTTCGGTCGCCAGGATGGCCGCTGTAATCATCGGCGGCATGGCCGATTCAAACAGGGTGATTTGTATTGCCTGGCCGTGAGCGCCAAGCACTGGCACATATAAAATAAACAGTAGCAGCGGCGCTAACAATAATTTGAATCCCAGACCGACTGCCAGCTTCAGGCCATTTCCGGCCAGATGGCCCAGACGCAACTGAAAACCGACTGAGAGCAAAGCCAGCGGCGCCAGGGTATCGCCCATGCGTTTCAATACGACGCTCAGCCACTCAGGATAAGCCAGCGGAATGAGCAGCAGCGCGATGACCAGTGCGATAAAGGGCGGAAACAGCGTGATACGTTTGAGCATCGCACCCACCGTAGGCGGACCTTCGGAATAAATCCCCGCAACCAGTATCCCCAGCGTGGCCAGCACCAGAAACGAGCCTAACTGATCGACGATAATGCCGGTGGCCAGCCCCTGATGTCCGTAATACGCCTCTATCATCGGCAAGCCAAGATAAGAGGTATTGCCCAGCCCGCCGGTCAGAATCAGTGCACCCACCGTGCGGCGCGGCCACTTCAGCCAGCGTCCGACAGAATAGAAAAAACCGGCCGACAGCGAAAACAGCAACCAGGCCATTCCCGCCATTAAGCCTATATCACCGCCCAGCTTCAGTTCATGCACATACAACAGCGTCAATGACGGCAGCGAGACATAAATGATGTAACTGTTGAGCACCGCAGGCGTATTGATTGGCATGCGCTTGTAGCGATGCAGCAACACACCGGCGACAAAACACAGAACCAGTAATATCAGGTTATTCATAAGCGCTTAAACGCGTTTTCATGCCGGAATATGCGCTGCAATAAACGCCTTGAGCGTCGCCACGTCAGCCTCCATCACGTCGACGCGTTGCGGCAGGTTTTCAATCCCCGCCATGGACGCAGGACGTTCAGGTTTGCGCCCCAAGGCTTCAAGGATGGTTTCTTCAAACTTGGCAGGCAATGCGGTTTCCAGACAGATCAGCGGCAAACCGGGACGGCGCTGCTCCAGCCCCACTTTCAGCCCGTCGGCGGTATGCGTATCCACCATCACGCCGTATTCCTCCCATAATTCCCTTATCGTCTTGAGCCTGTCAAAGTGCGAACTCTTGCCGGAACTAATGCCAAACCCGGGCAAGGCATCCCAGTACGCCGTGTGTTTTATATCGAACGCGGCCGTATCGGCGGCATTATCCACCCGGCTCCAGAATTCGCGCACCTGAGCGCCATCGCGTCCGACCAGATCGAAGATGAAGCGCTCAAAATTGGATGCCTTGGAAATATCCATCGACGGACTGCTGGTCTGATAGGTATGATCGGTGCCTCGCGGACGATACGCGCCGGTACGGAAAAATTCATCCAGCACGTCGTTTTCATTCGTGGCCAGGATCAACTGACCTATCGGCAAGCCCATCATGCGCGCGATGTGTCCCGCACAGATATTGCCAAAGTTACCCGAAGGCACCGAGAAGGCAACCTGCTCATCATTGGATTGGGTCGCCGCAAAATATCCCTTGAAGTAATACACAATCTGCGCCGACACACGCCCCCAGTTGATCGAATTAACGGTACCTATCTTATGCGCGGCCTTGAAGGCGTGATCGTTGGATACGGCTTTCACCATATCCTGAGCATCGTCGAACATGCCGTTGATGGCGATGTTATGGATATTCTCATCCTGCAGCGAATACATTTGCGCGCGCTGAAAGGCGGACATTTTGCCATCAGGCGACAACATGAACACGCGAATGCCCCGCTTGCCGCGCATCGCATATTC
The DNA here is from genome assembly GCA_903915035.1 of uncultured Nitrosomonadales bacterium. Lineage (GTDB taxonomy): Bacteria > Pseudomonadota > Gammaproteobacteria > Burkholderiales > Gallionellaceae > Gallionella. Next base: position 33,780 of record CAIWRI010000078.1, read on the forward strand.
GGCGGCGGAACCCGTGTCACCTGAAGTTGCGCCCAGAATATTCAGCTCTTCATGCTGCTTATTCAGTGCATATTCGAACAGATTGCCCAGCAACTGCATTGCCATGTCCTTGAACGCCAGCGTAGGTCCGTTGGACAATTCCAGAATATGTACGCCCGGCAGCAGCGTGCGCAAAGGGGTAATCTGTGAAAAATCCGAATCCGCACGACCGTTGTTGTACACCTCAGCGGTATAGGTTTTGTCGATAAGCGCTTTCAGATCATCAGCGGGAATATCCGTTGCAAATTTGGCGAGCACGGCGAAGGCCAGTTCAGCGTAAGACAGATTGCGCCAAACATCCAGTTCCGCTCTTGTCACTTGCGGATATTCTTCCGGCAGATACAATCCTCCGTCCGGTGCCAGGCCTGCCAGCAGAATTTCAGTAAAGGTCTTGGCGGGCGCATTGCCGCGTGTGGAAATATATTTCATCGGTCACTCACTTTAATCATTCTATGAACGGCGGAATCCAGTTGTTGCAAAGACGCCCCGCATCGGATCAAACCACGTTGTCGCCTTCGCCGGTTCGTCTTTGAGCCGAATTCCGGCCTGCACCGGAATAACAGTTTATTATTTACCCAGCTCTTCCATGCGCAACATGGTTACCTTGCCGACGACCACGCCCAAAGCCTCAATTTTCACAATTGCCGCATTGATATATTTTTCACGCGTCTGATGGGTAAGCAGAATCAGATCGGCCTGTGTTTCGCCCTCGCCGGGTTCCTTCTGAATCACGGCATCAATGGAAATCTGCTCATCGGCCAGAATACGCGTGATGTCAGCCAGCACGCCCATCTTGTCGGCAACCCGCAGGCGCAGATAATAACTGGAGATCACCTCACCGATAGCCAGAATCGGCAAATCAACCAGGGCGTCAGGCTGGAAGGCCAGATGCGGCACACGATTTTCCGGATCAGCAGTATGCATGCGAGTGATATCCACCAGATCCGCGATGACTGAACTGGCGGTAGGTTCCGCTCCCGCGCCCTTGCCGTAATACAATGTGGAACCGACGGCATCGCCCTGCACCAGCACCGCGTTCATCGGGCCTTCCACATTAGCGATCAGACGTTTGGCGGGAATCAGCGTGGGATGCACGCGTAACTCAACACCTTCTTCGGTGCGCTTGGTGATGCCCAGCAGCTTGATGCGATAGCCCAGTTGTTCGGCATAGCGGATATCAATCGAATCCAGTTTGGAAATGCCTTCAATATAAGCCTTATCGAATTGCACCGGAATACCGAAAGCCAGCGAGGCTAGCAGCGTAATCTTGTGCGCGGCATCCACGCCCTCAACGTCAAAGGTCGGATCAGCCTCGGCATAGCCCAGGCGTTGCGCTTCCTTCAAGACAGTGTCAAAAGCCAACCCCTTGTCGCGCATTTCGGACAAGATGAAATTGGTCGTGCCGTTGATGATCCCGGCGATCCACTCAATGCGGTTCGCCGTCAGGCCTTCTCTGACCGCCTTGACGATAGGAATGCCGCCCGCTACCGCCGCCTCGAACGCAACCATTACGCCCTTGTCTTGCGCTGCCTTGAAGATTTCATTGCCGTTTGTCGCCAGCAGCGCCTTGTTGGCGGTGACCACATGCTTGCCGTTAGCGATCGCCTGCATCACCAGATCTTTGGCTACGCCGTAACCGCCGATCAGTTCGATAACGATATCCACCTCCGGATCGTTCACCACGGAAAAAGCGTCCTCAGTCACACGGCAGGCACCCCCGGTGACTTGTCGTGCCAGTGCCATATTTTTATCCGCAACAACAACGATGCGAATCGGTCGCCCTGCACGCCGGGTAATTTCTTCGGCGTTGCGCTGCAATACCGCAAAGGTACCGCCACCGACGGTGCCGATGCCCAGCAGTCCTACATTGATTGGTTTCATAAATTAGTTCCTGGTTGTTAGTTGGAGACGCGCCGTTTTATCAAACGGCTGGCGACTGTATTATTTGCTGTATCTGTTGCGGTAATGTTCCAGAAAGCGCGCGATGCGGGTGAAGGCTTCGTTCAAATCATCCATGGTCGGCAAAAATACCAGGCGCAGGTGATCGGTTTGCTTCCAATTGAAGCCACTACCCTGCACCGCCAGCACCTTTTCAGTCTCCAGCAATTCGAGAATAAACTGCTGATCATCTGCAATTGGATACATCTCGGGATCAAAGCGAGGGAACAGATACAGACCGGCTTTCGGTTTGACGCAGGAAACGCCGGGGATCGCTGTCAGCAACTGATAAGCCAGATCGCGCTGCTTGCACAGGCGACCGGTCGGAGCCACCAGATCGTTGATACTCTGATAGCCACCCAGCGCAGTCTGAATCGCGAATTGTCCGGGCACATTTGAACACAAGCGCATCGACGCTAAAATTGTCAGCCCGTTGATATAGTCCTGTGCATGCTTCTTCTCGCCTGACACGACCAGCCAGCCGGAACGATAGCCGCAGGCACGGTAGTTTTTCGACAGGCCGTTTAAAGTCACAAACAGCACATCATTCGCAAGCGAGGCAATTGAGGTATGAATCGCACCGTCGTACAACATTTTGTCGTAAATCTCATCGGCAAAGATGATCAGATGATGTTCGCGTGCAATCTGAATAATCTCTTTGAGAATATCGTCGGAATACAGAGCTCCGGTCGGATTGTTCGGATTGATGATGACAATGGCACGCGTGCGCCCGGTAATTTTTGACTTGATATCCGCCAGGTCAGGCATCCATTCATTAGCCTCATCACACAGATAATGACGCGCAGTTCCGCCGGCAAGGGTGACTGCTGCCGTCCATAGCGGATAGTCAGGCGCCGGCACCAGCACTTCGTCGCCGGTATTGAGCAAGCCCTGCATCGCCATCACGATCAACTCGGACGCGCCATTGCCGATGTAAATATCTTCCAGCCCCACGCCCGCTATTTTTTTCGACTGACAATAATGCATGATTGCCTTGCGCGCGGCGAACATCCCTTTTGAGTCGGAATAACCGGACGAATTCGGCAGATTCAAGATCACATCCTGCTGAATTTCTTCCGGCACTTCAAAGCCGAAAGGCGCCAGATTGCCGATATTCAGCTTGATGATGCGCTGGCCTTCCTCTTCCATTTGTTTGGAGCGTTCCATCACCGGTCCGCGGATGTCATAACAAACGTTGGCCAGCTTATCGGACTTTAATATTGGTTTCACTTAATTTTTACTCAAGGTAAGCGCACGGAACTAGCGCGAAAGTCGGCGATTTTACCCTTGCTATCCGCGCACAGCAAATTTGTACGACATGAAATCCCAAAAATCTGAAAAATTCGACCTTCAATTTGACGTACCGCATCGTCAGGCTCTACACTTACTACCCTATTCAGTCTTGACTTGCGAGTTTACAAATGAAATTTCATCTGGCAAATCCGGGCAACACCAAACTTTTCACAGGTTATGCCGCCGATCACGTCATGGTTAATCGCGAGCGCTACAGCAGCAGTATCGTGGTGCGCGCAGATGAAATCCGCACCGACTGGCAGATTGCCAGCTTCGATGAATTAAATGAAGCGCATTTCGAATACTTTCTGGCACTGCAACCAGAGGTGCTGTTATTGGGTACCGGCACCAGGCAGCAATTTCCTCACCCGCGGCTGTATCGAGCCCTGACCAATGCCGGCATTGGCATAGAATGCATGGATACGCCTGCCGCCTGCCGCACTTATAACATTCTGGTAGAGGAAGACCGGAAAGTGGTCGCGGCAATACTGTTTTGAAAAGGGCAAGTAGTCAGTAGCAAGTAGTCAGTGAGGGCAGGTTTCCACTCACTACTTACCACTCACTATGTTGAGAGGAATTCCATGAACCTGAACAACGTCATCCGGCAGGTCGAGAGTGTCATTTTAGGCAAGCCGCAGCAAATCCGTTTTGCGCTTACCTGTCTGCTGGCACGCGGTCATTTACTGATAGAAGATTTGCCCGGTGTCGGCAAAACCACCCTGGCTCAGGTGCTGGCGCGCACACTGGGTTTACAGTTTTCACGCATTCAGTTTACCAGCGATCTGTTGCCAGCTGACATCCTTGGCGTATCGGTATACGAACGGGCCAAAACCGATACAACAACCGGACAGTTTATCTTTCATGCAGGGCCCATTTTTGCACAAATGCTGCTGGCGGATGAAGTCAACCGGGCCACGCCCAAAGCCCAAAGCGCCTTGCTCGAAGCGATGGAAGAGCATCAGGTGACCATAGAAGGCACAACGCGACAGCTCCCCTCCCCGTTCTTCGTTATCGCCACGCAAAATCCTTCCTGCCAGATTGGTACTTTTCCACTTCCGGAATCACAACTCGACCGGTTTTTGATGCGTATCCAGATGGGCTATCCCGACAGCGAAGCGGAGCGAGGCTTATTGTCCGGTGTGGACCGGCGCGAAATCATCGCCAAACTCACCCCGCAAATGGATGACGCGGAATTGCGATCCTTGCAACAGCGCACCAGGCAGGTATTCGTCTCTGCTGCACTGTTAGATTATGTGCAAGCCATTTTGCGCTACACCCGCGAGTCATCCCGCTATACGCACGGTTTGAGTCCCAGGGCGGGCCTGACCCTGTTGTCTGCCGCACGCGGCTGGGCAATGCTCGATGGACGCGATGCAGTGTTACCTGAAGATGTACAGATGATTTTGCCCGGCGTGGTTAGCCACCGTTTGCAGAGCGACTATGCAAAATCAGACAGCGCGGCACGCGAATTGATCGAAGCTATTCCTATCCCCTGACGCCGTGCGCAGCGCACTTAAACTTCGCCTTAGCAAATGGCTGTTCCGCCCTAAGATTGAACACGGCAGCATCGTACTCACTCAGCGCCGTATCTTCATTTTACCGACCCGGCAAGGTCTGGCACTGGTGCTTCTGCTCATCGTCATGCTGCTGGGTGACATTAACTACAGCCTGAGCCTGGGCTATATGCTGACTTTTTTGCTGGCGATGATGTCTGTGCTGTCCATGTTGCACGCCTTCCGTAATCTGGCACAGCTGGAAATAAGCGCAGGCCGCGTTGAACCCGTCTTCAGCGGTGAGACAGCGCGTTTTCTGCTGCATTTCAACAGCAAAATTCCCCGCTACCAATTGGTATTGCAAGGCCGTGATTCAGTCTGTTTCGACCTTCCTGCGGGACGGAACAGTGAAATCATCTATCCTGCACTGGCGACAAAACGCGGCAGGCTAAGCGCAGGCCGGTTGACACTCTACACAGAGTTTCCGCTTGGCCTGTTTCACGCCTGGTGTTATCTGCATTTCGACACTTGGGCCCTGATCTATCCAAATCCCTGCGCCAGCGCACCGCTGCCCATAGGCGAAACACCGGACAGTACGGGCAAACGTAGCGTGACAGGTGATGATGATTTTGCCGGCTTGCGCAACTACGTATCGGGTGATGCACTGCCGCGCATTGCCTGGAAAGCTTATGCACGGGGACATGCCTTGCAGGTAAAACAGTTCGCAACTCAGCTCGGCGAAGAAATCGTTTTGCGTCTGACTGATGCACCGGAACCCGGACTGGAAGGGAAGCTGTCACGCATGACACGCTGGGTGCTGGATGCAGAGCGACAAGGATTGCGCTATGGTTTGAACCTGCCGGATAGCGAATTGAATGCCGGCAACGGCACAGCGCATCGCGATGAATGTCTGCGCCGTCTGGCCTTGTACGGCTTGAGCGACGCCTCACCAAACCCGCCATGAACAAGCAACTCATCTACGGCTTATTGCTGTCTGTGGTGATGGTGATCGCGCCTCATGTAATTCATCTGCCGCTATGGGTCAGCGCCTTGTCCGCCTGCCTGCTCGCATGGCCGGCTTATCTTGCCGCACGCGGCGAACCCTTACCGTCGCACTGGCTGTTGATTGCCATCAGCATCGCCGCGACTGGCGGCATACTGATCGAATATCACAGCCTGTTCGGACGTGAGGCCGGCGTCACCCTGCTGATCGTACTGTCCACGCTAAAATTGATGGAACTCAAGACAAAACGCGACGCGATGGCGCTGATATACCTGTGCTGCTTTATTATCATCACCAATTTTTTATATTCACAGAGCCTCGTCACGGGACTGTACATGTTAGCCTGTTTGCTTATCATCAGCCAAGTCTGGGTACAGCTGCACATGTACCCAGGCCCCTTCAAAACGCGCCTGAAAATTGCGTGCACGCTGCTGCTGCAAGCGATCCCGCTCACTGTCATTCTGTTTGTGCTGTTCCCGCGACTCCCCGGTCCGCTATGGGGATTACCGCAGGACGCCTTTTCCCGCAGCGGACTGGATGACATGATGTCGCCAGGCAGTCTGGGTCGCCTGGCACTGTCCGACGCCGTCGCATTTCGCGTCGCCTATCCGGGGCCTCCGCCACGCCGTGATCAGATGTACTGGCGCGGACCGGTATTATGGAATTTCGACGGACGCACCTGGACGCAAGGAAAGTCTGTGCAAATTTTCTCAGCTCAATTGAGCGATACCACACAGCCGATTAGCTACAACGTTACGCTGGAGGCGGATAACAAGATCTGGCTGTTCGCACTCGATATGCCGGATAGCCTGTCTATCCCATATCGCAGAATGAATGACGCACAGTTGCTAAATCCTGAGCCGGTAACTACCCGACTGCGCTATCAGGCACGCTCCTATCTTAGCTATCACGCTAACTTGCTGGAATCCGCAGCACAACTTCAGCGCGCATTGCAACTGCCGGCAGGATTTAATCCGAAATCGCGCAGGCTTGCTGCCAACTGGCGTGCAAATGGAAGTGATAGCCGGATTATCAGCAGCGCTCTGGGCTTTTTTAACCGGCAAAATTTTCACTACACACTAGACGCGCCGCCGCTCGGACTCAATGGAATAGATGACTTTTTATTCACCACCCGGGCGGGATTTTGTGAGCATTATGCTTCGGGCTTTGTATTTTTGATGCGCGCAGCCGGCATTCCGGCACGTGTCGTCACCGGATACCAGGGCGGTGAATATAACGCGTTCGGCAACTACTACATCGTGCGACAATCCGACGCACATGCCTGGGCGGAAGTCTGGCTGCAAGATCGCGGCTGGCTTCGCATTGATCCGACCGCGGCGATTGCGCCTGAACGTGTGGAACAAAACTTGTCTGCCGCCTTACCTGACAATACGGTTCTGCCATTCATGGCGAGAAACCCGCCGCAATGGTTGCGTGAATTGAGCCTGAACTGGGATGCTATTTCCTACCAGTGGAACAGCTTCGTTATCGGCTACGACAACGAGCGTCAGTTCGCCTTCATGAACCGTTTAGGTCTGGCGTCCGTCAGGTGGCAGGCGCTCAGTATGATGACAGGCATCGCGTTAATTATCGGACTGTTTGCGCTGTATATGCTGCGTCACTTGATCAGCCTAAAACAGGATAAAACACAGGCTGCCTGGCTGAAATTTTGTCGCAAGCTGGCAAGGTCGGGATTGCCCAGGCTGCCTTACGAAGGCCCGCAAGCTTATGCGATACGCGTCTGTATCGCCCGTCCGGATTTAGCTGTTTCAATTAAAACTATCGCCAACCGGTATATCGCGCTGCGCTATGGTATTCCCCAACCTGAGAATACACAGCGTGATTTTCTGCAGCTTGTCGCGCAGTTCCGCCCATCCGCAAACTAATTTCAAAAATTGCGCTATCGTACTGCTATTAACGCTGTCTGTTGCGCAGTGTCCTTTATGACTTCAGCATTACCTGCATTGCCCTGAACAAATGCGCATAACCCGCCGCAATCAGATAGCGGAAAACAGCCAATTTATTTTCACCACAGAACGAATCAGGCATCTGATTAAAAAAATTATAAATATTAAAAAACATAGTGTTATATGAATTTTATAGGCCGTTACAAGGATTGCTTTTAGCTGACTAGGAAAGCGCCTATATCTTGATCTGTTTAATCAGTTTATCCTTTTAAGCATTAATATATTTTGCATTCATTCCCCAGAAAAGAGACGCATTATTCGTAGTTACATTTCAACATGCAAAATTACTTTTCTTAAAAAAGTGCTTCACATACAACTTGTGTATCTCGCACGCCTCACGCAGATATTAGATTAAATCCAGCCTTTAGGAAATATTATGACGGCATCCTCGCCACGTGTACTAGTTGCAATGGACTTATCACCTGACCGGCTTTTATATCTGGACTCGTTGATAAAGACCGATGGCGCTACGCTGGTTTATGTCAAGGATGATTGTCAGGCGCTGCATGAAGCAATAATACATCCGTGCCAAGTGGCTTTGATTGATGAAATATTGCCCGGTATCGGCGGTATCGCGCTTTGCCGTCAGCTCATCAACTTACCGGCAGCACCTGTTACGACAATACTGCTGCTTAACAATGCAAGCGGACAGAGCCCTGCTGTAAATCCCGGCGCACTGCATTGCCTGGCAGGTGTCACTGATATTGATACAATATATCTGCATTTACGCAAACACTTTCCTTGTTCACGACCGCTTGCTTCATCCACACTGTTTAGTGACACTCATGATAAAGCGCCGTTGCTAAATGACTCGCTCGATGTCATGCCCTATGCCATCATTCTGAGCAATTCACGCCATCAGGTTATTGAAAGTAATGCTGCAGTATCAAGACTGACCGGAATCAACAAGGGAAAGTTAAAACAGCTTTCCCTGTCCGATGTTTTTGCATTGCTTGATTTCAATATTGTCACTTCGGTTATTTTACAAAAACTATCAACGGAAGGTGATTGGCAGGGCGAAGTGCATGCGCGTCATGGTAACGGCGAGATGCGGGTGTATTGGTTGCATGCACTCCAACTTTCGGGCAATGATCCGAAAAACCCCATTAATAACGTTTTTTTCCTGTCCGACATTACCGTGCTTATTCAGCGTGAACATCGCATGCGGGCACTGGCCGAAACCGATGCGCTTACAGGCCTTGCCAATCGCAACTTGTTCATTTCCTGTCTGGACACGGCGGTTGGCACAGCCGACCTGCATAATGCGCCCGCCGTACTGTTTATTGACCTGGATGGCTTCAAAGCGGTCAACGACCAATTAGGTCACGGTACCGGTGACAAACTGCTGTGTGACGTGGCCAAAGTTCTGCAAGCTTGCGTTCGTGTCAATGACATCGTTGCGCGCATCGGTGGCGACGAATTCGTCTTGTTACTCATCGGCGCGACGCACGCGACACTGGTAGAAACAGCACAGCGTATTAATGAGCACTTGTCGTTCGATTTCCTCGACAAGAAAAACCAGCCTATTGGTGTGACGTGCAGCATCGGCGTTGCTGTCTATCCCCGCGATGGTGACAATGCAAAAAGTCTGCTGAAATTAGCGGATCAGGCGATGTATACCGCCAAGGAAAACGGGAAAAACAGCTTTTGTTTCGCATCTCCAGATGCCGACCAGGTTTTAATTGGAAACTGACATGAAAAATACAGCATTCGAAATTCTGAAATCAATGAGTCTGCTTTATGTTGAGGATGATGCCGAGACACGTGAAGAACTTGTTATGATGCTAAAACCCTGGGTAGGCGAATTATATATCGCAGCCGACGGGCAGGCTGGACTGGATTTATACAGGGAAAAAATCCCCGATATCGTTGTGACCGATATCCAGATGCCACAGTTAAGCGGGCTGGCGATGAGCGCCGAAATCCAGCATATCAACCCGGAGCAACTCATCGTCATTGTCAGTGCTTACAACGATGTGGAATATCTGTTTCGCGCCATTGAGCTCGGTATCGGGCACTACATCACCAAACCGCTCAATGTCAATCGTCTGCTGGAAAAACTTGCGCAACTGGCCAATATTCATCTGGCATTGAAGGAGCGTCGTCAGAATCAGATACTGCTCGAACAATACAAAAACCTGGTTGATCAAAGTGCCATTGTCTGCAAGATTGATCTGAACGGTAAAATCAGCTATGTCAACGACAAACTATGCAAAATCAGCGGATTCACGCGACAGGAAATGCTCGGTCAGGACATCGCGTTTCTGCATTATGAACAGGAGCGTGGTGAAGAATGGAGCCAGGCTGTTTCCGGACAAAAGTGGTCGGGCATCAGCCATAACCGCACAAAACAGGGAACCGGGTACATCGTTGAGCGCAGCATTGTTCCTGTCATCATTGAAAGTGGCGAAATAACTGAAATCATCGTCCTGGACGTGAATATCAACCCTTTTTTTGACAACTACGAACACGTTAGTGTATCACTTGAGCTTAGCAACAGCTCTTTGCAAGAGCAGCGCCACTTCCTGGCTGAATACAAACGCGCGCTGGAACTGGGTACCTGCGTTTGTTTCGTTGATTGTAATTTACACATCCTCAGCATCAACCAACCCTTCGAGCAGCTACTCGGTTATACCTCTGCCGAAATCACTGGCAAATCGGTTGAGCAGATTATCCCCAACCTGTCTGACCGTGACAATCTGGTTAATATTCTGAGCGACTCGCTTGAGGAACTCAACAGCCGGATTATTTGCTTTAGCACGTGCAATGGAGCCGCGTTGCAATTTCGAGTGAGCTGCGTGGCGCTGCACGAGATGACCGGTGAAATTAAATCTGTCATCATGATCTGTCACGACATTTCCGAATATCACCGCCTGAGCCTGGATATTGTGCAATCACAACGAGATCTGCTCTACATGATGGGAGATGTCGTTGAGAGTCGTAGCGAGGAGACGGGGCAGCATGTCCGACGTGTCGCCATGATTTCCAGGTTTCTGGCGCTAAAGGTAGGTCTTGATCAGGAGACCGCCAATATGATTGAGGCTGCAGCTCCCATGCATGACATTGGCAAGGTCGGCATACGCGATGCAGTGCTTAATAAACCCGGTCAGCTTGATAATTTGGAATACAAAGAAATGATGCGACATGCGGAAATTGGCCACGTCATTCTGAGCAAAGTGAAACGCCCCCTCATCAAGCTGGCCTCTGTCATCGCACAGCAGCACCACGAGCGCTGGGATGGCAAAGGCTATCCGAATGGTCTCAGCGGAGAACAAATACATATCGCAGGACGTATTGTATCGATAGCTGATGTGCTCGATGCATTATCTACCGAGCGTATTTACAAACCGGCATGGAGCGAACAATCTGTGCGTGATTACTTTCTGGTTCAGCGCGGCGAACAGTTTGATCCCAATCTGATTGATTTGCTGCTTACTCATTGGGAAGCCATCCAGGATCTGCGTAACGGCATTACCACCATCTGAGTTAAGGAACTGAAATATGATGAAATACTTCCCGCTGACCGCCTGCCTGCTTGCTTTTTCCACTATGTCCATGGCAGAGAACCAGTTTGACAACCTGACGCTGGAACAGGCTGTGCAGATTGCACTTCACAATCATCGCTCCTTGCAGGTGTCCGCGGCAAATCTGGAGATAGCAGAAGCACGGTATCAGCAAGCAATGGCCTCATTTCAACCCAACCTGAATCTGGAGGCAGGTTTTCAACGCAACAATCAGGATCGCACTTTCACCTTTAACGGTGCAGTGCAAACGCCGGCTATGGCATTGCCGCTGGGCCCGGGCGGCGCACTCGTATCGATTCCCGGTCAGCCGCTACCCATCAATATGGATGTCAAGATGTTCGACCGCGATGTCACAAAAGCCAGTCTGACGCTGAGCTATCCTTTATATACCGGCGGAAAACAACAGGCTGTTGAGGATATGGCTGACAAGGGGGTTTTGATTGCCCGCGTAGAAAAACACAAGAGCGAACTGGACGTGGTTCATGATATCAAAAAGTATTACCACGGTGCCCAATTTGCGCGACAGATGGCGCAAATGACGAGCGAAACACTGGAACGTTTTGAAGTATTGTCAGAGCTGACCGAGCGGTTTTACCAGAGCGATTCACTCAAGGTCAAAAAGACCGACTACCTGCGCGCCAAGACCACGACGGAGGTAACCCGCGCCATGTTACATGAGGCCAACTACGCCAGTACCCTGACCCGCAACGCCCTGATCAATGCCATGGGTTTGCCGCTCAATAGCACTTTAAATCTGGCATCCGAGCCGCCCTTGCCTGCCTTCGACGCTACATTGGATCACTTGCTTCAGGACGCCATGACCTTCAACCCCGACAAGCAGCGTCTCGAACTGGCGGTACAGATAGCCGATGATAAAATCAATGAGGCAAACAGCGGCTACCTGCCCGAGGCGGGCCTTGAAGCCACCTCTTATCAATACTGGAATAGCTATAACAGCGGTCTGTTCAACAACGACAACCGTAGTGGCTGGGTGATCGGAGTTGGTGTCAAGTGGAAGCTGTTCGATGCCGGACTGACTCGGGCAGGGGTGTCTGCCGCACATGCCGGAAAGATGCGCCTGGAAGCTCAGAAAGTGTTGCTCGATAATGGCCTCGCGCTACAGATAAAGGATGATTTTTTGCGCATACAGCGCTCTCGTGCAGAGGTTGACGACAATATTCATGCGTTGGGCTACGCCGAAGAAAACCGCAAGTTGCAGGTGCGCGCCTACCAGGAAGAGATGGTTGAAACCAAAGAGGTGATTGAAGCTCAGCTCATTGAGAGTTATGCAAATGCCAGTCTGTTTCGCGCCCGGCATGACCTGCAAATTGCCCTGTCTGATCTCGATTATCAGGTTGGCGAGGCTTTGCACTGATCATGAAACTATTTCATCGCCTCTGTCTTGCCATGCTCCTGCTAGGACCGGGTATGCTCAATGCCGCACCCGTGCAACTTTTTGCCATGGGATTCTATTTGCCGGTGATCCGCGATGTGCCGCGCAAGGACGTGGAAATATCACTGCGCTTCTGGATTGATGAGTTATGCAAATCCTTGAATGTTGGCTGTAGCCCGGTGCGTTTTTACGAAGATCAGGCAGAAATGAAACAGGCCATGAACGACGGGACAATCAACTTTGTGGTGGCCCCGGCAATGGGTTTAGTGACGCACTTTCGCCCTGAAGAACTGGTTGACGGCGTTTCTGGTTATAAACCCGAAAGTGATGATCTGTTGCTGGTGGTTCGCAGTGCTGCTGCCATCCATTCTCCTGTCGATCTGGTGGGCAAGCGCATTATTCTGCTGGATAGCGATGAACTATCAAACGTCTACCTGGCAACCTTGTTGATGAAACTCGGCCTGAAACCTGACATTGCTCAGTTAGCCACGATTAGCTATGAGAGGATTTCCAGCAAACAGGTTTATCAGTTGTTTTTCGACAAGGCGGACGCGGCACTGATTTATCGCAACGGGTATGAGACTGCGCTGGAACTTAATCCACAAATCGGCAAACGCCTGCAAGTACTGGAAAGCTATACTTTCAAGACTCATTCTCCCTATAGCGCATTCTTTTCCTCTCGCGTGCCCGCAGAAAACCGCGAGTTGATTATCAAGGCGGCGCTGAAAATGGGCACGACAGCGCGTGGTCGTCAGGTGCTGCAGCTCTACCATTCCAGCGAAATGGATCGTACCAGTACAAATTTTTTGATTCCCTATCGAAATTTATTAAATGAATATAATACGTTGAGAAAAAAACAGCGGGCGCGGAAAATATGACCCGAAAAGGGAAGCGCTTCGGCCAGTTTACCAGGAGCCGTATTGTCTTCCGCGTGTTTGCGATATTCGGCACGCTGCTGCTGGCCACGACAATAATATATGGCCTGCTCATTATTCCACTGCAGAAAGAATCATTGCGCAAAATTCTGTATTCGCAAGCCGCCAGCGTGTCACGTTCCATCATTCAGGCCTGTACGGATGCCTTGCTGACCGGCGACTCGGGATTTATTGTCGCACACATGTTGCAGGTCGTGACCAATAACGACAGCATCCAGTCTATCATTCTCGCGCCCAAACAGGGGGTTGCACTGGCTATCACATCAAAAGGCTGGCGCGCACTCGAAATGAATGATTTTCGTCCTGCGGATTTTGAACGCGAATCTTACGGCCTGCACCTTGACCCGGACGGCACCTCATTCTATCGCTACATTACACCCATACTGTTCAGCGGCGTAAGCTGGGGCGCGCTGCAGATCAACTTCAATACACGGGAATACGATGTCAACATCAGCCAGATGTATCGCCAGATGCTCTATATATCACTGATCTCATTACTGTCTATTTTACCCATAGGGTACTTCTTTGCGCTCTGGGTAACACGGCCGATTTCCATCCTCAGCGAGGCAGCGGCGCGTGTGAGTAACGGCGACCTTAGTGCGCATGTTGAAACGGGCCGGGATGATGAGATCGGCCAGCTCGCGCTCAACTTCAACCAGATGGTCGATGCGCTGCAACTAAACCGGAATATACTGGAAAGCTATAATCAGGAACTTGAATTCACGGTAGCGGCACGCACCCGCGATCTGGATGAGTTGAATAAAACGCTGGACCGGCGTGTGCATGATGAAATTAATAAACGAAAGCTGCAGGAAGCGTTGCTCATACAGCAATCACGGCTTGCGGCAATGGGTGAGATGATCGGTGCCATCGCGCATCAGTGGCGACAGCCGTTGAATGCCCTCAGTCTGGTATTACAGAATATACACATGCAGCATCAGGCGGGGATTTTGACTGAAGATTCGATGCTGCGCATGGAGGAAAAAGCGGCGCGACTGGTGGCGCGTATGTCAGCCACCATAGACGATTTCAGGAACTTTTTTAAACCTTCCTCGCATCCGAAACCATTTGATTTGGAAAAATCTGTCCAGTCCGCTGTCGACATCATGGATGGCTTGTTCAATAAATACAATATTCAGGTGGTGATGGAATTTGATGAAAGTATAGAAGTGTTCGGCAATGCAAGTGAGTTCGCGCAGGTTGTGCTTAATCTGCTCTCCAACGCAAAAGATGCGCTGCTCGACTCAAAACAGCTCAATTCTCACATCATTCTGCGGATGACGCGCAGAGCTGAGCGCATTCACATCGACGTTGAAGACAACGGTGGCGGCATTCCCGCAGCCATCGTGGAAAACATCTTCAATCCTTATTTCACCACGAAAGAAGAAGGGAAAGGCAGCGGCATAGGCCTTTATATGTCGAAAATGATCGTGGAAGGCAATCTGCACGGACATCTGAGCGTAATAAACACGGCAACAGGTGCCTGCTTTACTATCGATTTGCCGTCCACCCGCCTGCCCAAGGGGAACGCCTAATTGGTTTTTTAGATTCAAGGAGGAAATAATTATCATCGCTAACAGACAGCGATCTTAAGATTGATAGCAGAATGCCACGAAACTCACCTGGCGTGTATTTTCATCTCGACAATCCGGACTATTTCTGAAAACCTCAACCCGACAAAACAGCGAACCTTTTTCAATTAAGCCAGCCTGCCCTTGTCCGGCCTGGCTAAATGCTATAATCTGCATCACATAAAAAAGACTGTATTGATCATGTTCATCACCCGCCGCCTCGAATTTGATGCAGGACATCGCATCCCTAATCACAACAGCCAATGCAGGCATCTGCACGGTCACCGCTATGCACTGGAAATTACCCTGTCGGGCGAGATCATCGAACCCGATGGCCTGTCTGAGCAAGGCATGGTCATGGATTTTTCCGATGTCAAACGCATTGCGCAGGAAAAAATCGTCAATCTATGGGATCACGCTTTCCTGGTGTATCGCGGCGACAAACAGGTATGCGAGTTTCTGGCCGGCATGCCTGACCATAAAACCGTCATCTTTGACGTGGTGCCGACCGCAGAAAATCTGGCTCAGGCAGCCTTCAATATTCTTAATCCTGCCTATCACGACAGTTATGGCAATCACCTGCGGCTTGAACGTATTCGTTTGTTTGAAACCCCGAATAACTGGGCGGATTGCGTGCGCAGTTAGTTTTTTGATAAATTGCTGGACAGAAAGCGCGGTTTAAGTCAGAATACGCGCCTTCGAGAAATTGGCTTATGTCAGTTCTACGCGAGAATGGAAGTGTGGCCGAGCGGTTTAAGGCACTAGTCTTGAAAACTAGCGAGGATGAGAGTCCTCCGTGAGTTCGAATCTCACCGCTTCCGCCATAATGCGCTCGAAAAATCCTGTTTTTAATTATTAAAATTCAACTCAGTTAACACTCTGCAAGCAATCAGCTTGACCTAATTTCCTTCCTGCACCAAGATGTAAACTCGATCGTTTTTTACCCTGCCTGATTAAAGACGGCAAAGGTGTTAAAGAAGGTGTATGCCTACCGTTACACCCCCATCCTAATACTGCTTCGTCCAGCAAATACCGAAATTGCTATTCCACACCCAGCGCCTTGAACACTGCATCCACGGGATCTGAGTAAAAACTGGTCTGGAATTTTGCAAACAGTTCGCCGGGTACGGTTGGAATATCGGTCACGCTCGACATCGGCAGCAAGATACGTTTAGCACCGGCATCAAATGCCACCTGCAAACTTTCTGCCAGGCTGCGTGCCTGTGTAATGGTACCGCCCAGACTCATATCGCCCATCACAACCATTTGGCTTTGCATCGATTTGCCCAGTGTTGCCGAACACAGTGCAATGAAGTTGGCGAGCGTCAATGTTTCTGGCGCGCCGGAATTTTGCAACTCGACCAAATGTAGATGGTAATCATGGTCTCCGGGCTTGATCGCCCCGCTCACCCGTGACGCATGCGCTTTGAAATAGTCGAACGCCACACGCGATGGCTCTCGGGAATGATTGCCGGAAATTGACAGCTTGCCATTGCCGGCGATAGACTGAATTTCCAGTCGATACACACCCGGCATACCATTGACACCGATACTGATGGTGTGCAATGTCCCCGGGTTGGGTCTGCCGTCCGGAATCAGCGAACCACCGCCCTGTTCCGGAACCGATATAAAGCGTTCCTGCCCGTCTTCCAGATCAATGTAGCTGAAATGAACATCGTAAAACTCCATACCGCCGATTTTCTTGAGCTGTTCTTTTATCCGGCGACGTGTTTCAAGCGCATATTCCAGCGCACGGCGCACGCTCTCCTTGTCGTAAATACCATGAGGACAAGTTAATTTGAGCAGACCGGACACGGTACGACGCACCGCAATCGTATCGCGCTGATTCAGGTTATTACCTAGCTTGAACCACTTGTCGATGGCATCGGCAAAACTGCGCTTACGCATCTCGCGCATCCATTCCGCCAGATAGTCCACGATCATGCCGTACTGGTTAGTGAAAAATTCCGGACGCATTTTGGGGATTTCCCAGCCGGGTACATAGGCATGAAACCGGTCAAAGAAGGCCGAATCAATCATCGCAGTCGGGAACGGTTCCAGCAGATGACTGGTTTTAACCATCTGTTCAACTGACTGATTGATGTTACCGACGAACACCATGGACGCGCTGGCATTAATTGATTCACGCCCGCGCGAGAATGAGCCGCTAGCCATGTAGTCCTTCATGATCTGAATGCCGTCTTGTTCCTTAAAGTTGATACCCGCCACTTCATCGAACGCGACCACATCCCATAAGCCGACCAGACCGATCTTGCGCGAACCCATGTTGTAGAACAGATTGGCGACCGTGGTTTGCCCGCCGGACACCAGAATACTGTTCGGGCTGATTTCCTTGTAGATATGACTTTTACCGGTGCCACGCGGACCTAACTCACACAGATTGTAGTTGTTTTCCACCAGCGGAATCATGCGTGCCAGTAAATGCCATTTCACCCGCTGAGTAAAACAGGTAGGCTCCATTCCGGTTGAACGGAGCAGTCCGTCTATCCATTGTTCCCCGGTAAAGCCTTTACGTGCTTCGAACAACGCCTCCATATCCATGTTAGGCATTTGAATCGGCTTCAAATCCGATATCGAAAACGGTGACCCCTTCTGATTCTCCTCGAAATGATAGCGAATCGTCACGATGCACCAGATTCCGCCGACCAGCAGCTTCTCAAAATTGCGCACATCCGAATCAGGAATCTCCGCATCCCGTATCGACAGGTTGGATAGCATCGCCTCGTAGGTATCGCGCTTCTCGTTCAGCTTGACCGTCACCTTGTCGATGACCTTATAGCTGCCACTCTCGCGGATCTTCGACTTTATCTTCTCCGCTTCATCCGGACGAACGTAGTTTTCCGCCAGCACCCGCTTCACATTGGTCAAACCTGCCTCGATGGTCGCCGGATCATCGGATGCACAATACATGCCGAGTAAATATTCCAGCACATAGACAGGCACATTTGCGCCTTCCTTGATAAGCTTGGTCAGATCCTTGCGGACCACCTTGCCGGGTAGAAATTCGTTCAAAAGCGCATCAAGGCTTTTTTCCTGATTCGAATCTATCATCGTCCGTTCCTAAAAATCATTTGAAAACGCCAGATCCACGCGCAGCGGCAGGCGCATCACTTCCACCTTGGTTTGCACATCACGCGCTATCAGGAAATAATCTTTGTTGCGGTCATAGCTTCCCGATCTCACGGTCAGAATCACGGTGCGTTTACGGCTATCCATCAAATCCGAATCGCTATCAAAGGTCAGCGATTGCTCGTCACTGATAAATTCCTCGCCATCGCGCAGAGAAATCTGCACCATGCGTGGCAGTATGCGTGCTGAAACAGCCTCATCCTGAATAAACTCGAATCGTTGCCGGTTAGTCACCACTTTAATCGACGCACCTAGGATACTGAAGTTTACGAAGCGCGTCTTTGCCTTATCCGATTCACTGGCACGCAAGGTAATCACCGGCACAACCACTTCCTGCGGCATCGCACTACCATGCACAAATCGCGCACCACCGGCAAAATGAAAACGTGCAGCCCCCTTGGGCAACCAGAAGTCCATACTGCCGTCGCCGGGCTCAGTGCCCGCCGTGACCGATGTGTTTCCACACCAGGCTTTACTGTTCACGCCAATACCTTGACCTATCAAATAGCGTTTTTTAGCTTTCAATATGCCAGCAGGCTTTTCATCCAGCGTCGATTTATCTGCAACTTCTAGCGCCGACTCCTGATACATAAAGCCGTGATCTGCCGTCAGTAAAACAACCGAACCATTCAGGCTGTTGATGATGAAAGTAGCCAGCCTTCCCAACTCCTCCAGCGCATCATTAACCGCTGCAAAGGTCTTGGTCTCCGATGCCTGCTTATCACCGATCATGTCAATCAGGTCGTGGTAGATATACACCAGTTGCTGGTCACGAACGAATTCACGCCCCTTGTCTTTACCCAGTGCCAGCAAATCTTCGGCTTTAATCGCCACGCCGCCATATTTCTCAAGATGAGCATTACGTTGTTCGCTGGTCGAAACGATAACGCCATCTGCACTTAAATCGCAATTGCCATTCAGTTTATATGCCAGCTTGTTATGAGGCAGCAGCGATGCCATACCCAACGCAGTGTAACTTGGCAGCACGCCGAGCATGGCCGACAAGGAAGCCTTCAGACGGTTGCGGCTATTGATGATTCGCGTCAACTCTTCGGCGGCCTCGTAACGGAATGCGTCCGAAATCACAACGAACACCCGCTTTGCGCCACCGTCCAGCACGGGTTTAACATGCTTTACATAGAAGTCAGGCTGATTGATTAGCTCTTCAACTTTCCACTTTCCTAACAGACCATTTTCACCTTCCAGCACTTTGCACCATGCGGATGTCAGTTGCGGAATAAACCAGCCGGAATAAGCACTTTCAATCCGTTCAATCAATTCGTGCAGCACAGCCCAGCCCATCGGTTCAACAGCGGAAGCAGCAAAATTGAACTGACGATACAGTTGGTCAAAACGAAAAAGTTCAGTTTGATACGCCGTCAATCCTTCGGTTGCATTGGCAAAACTGAATCCTGCCTCATGTGCGGCCTTTAGTTCAAAGAAGCCGTGTGCCGCTTCCAGCGCATCATAGCTCGCAGCCAGTGCGCGGGTAATATCGTTATCCTGAGCCAGCAGGCGATTAGCCCAATGACCATCGCGGCGGCGCGCCATCAACGAGCGTACTACATTCGATTCAGCGCCCGAGGCGGCGATAATTTGATCCTTGATATGCTTGATGATGCGCTGCTCAACCACCGCGAAGGTCATCACATCAGAGAGTGCCGCGCCTGACAGACTACCCAGCATCCCGGCAATATCCAATTCTTTGGCTATCTGCTCAGACAAGGCGTTATAGCTGGCAAAATGCGCCATATCTGAACGCCACCGGGCAACGAATACCGCTGCATTCGCTGTTTTATTGGGCAAAACGAAATGAGCGAGTTGACCGGGGCAATTGCCGGACAATGAGCGTGTAAAATCCGTCACCAGCAAGTGAATCAATAAGTCCGGCAATGAAGGCGTGGATTGGACGTAGCCAAACTCACACTCGATATTTGACCAGAGGGCCAATTCCAGCTCATTACCCTGAATCTCCAACCATGGCCGGGACTCAATATTCAAGTCAGCCATGCCTTCCACCACCAACCCTGAAAACAAACGAAGCAATATCGCTGTCAGTTCAGGTTGATCCGCACGCGCCAGCACCGCCAGCATCTTGCGGTCGATATCTTCTGCCGTATCGGTTGGCACGACCAGTCGCTTGAGTTTCTCAACACGATCTTTAGCGCGCAGAAATTTGGCACGCAGCTTCAAATGCGCTCGCAATGTTTGCGATGTCAACCCCAAGTCTTCCAGCAGAATGGATGCGGCATCGGCACTGAACGATTTGCTGCGCAGGCGAATGTCCAGCAGCCAATCTTTGGTGAGTTCAGGTTCCGGCTTATTGCTGTAGAGCAGCCATTTTTGCTTTGGTGCGTGTTCGATATCCAGCTTAACTTTGAGCGCAGGAAGATTATCAGTGCGCACTACCTGTACGCCAGGCAATGGAAGGCTATCTACGACAGATGAAAATTCGGCATCGACATCGTGCCAAAACACCACGGCGTTATTAGCATACAGTGCAGAAAGGGAGTCTACGATTCGTTGAGTGCTCAATCAGGTAACCTCTTGTTAAATTAGTAAAACAGCTTGTTACACTATTTGTGCAAGCAGTGCTTGCACAAATTGCTATTCATCTGTTTTTATTGTTGCTACCAGAACTTAAGAGCCAACCAATTTGATAAATTCATCATGAAACAGCTTCACGCTTGGGCAAGCTGGATGTTCAGCAGCACTGGCAATCGTAAAGCCATAATGTTTGCACATTTTTTTTGCGAATCCCGGCTTGTTACTACCCGGGCCACGTCTTTCTTTCTCTTTAGCTAGTTCCTTCAATCGGTCCCAGGGCATCCCGACAGTATCTTCTGGCAAGTCTTCCTGCACATCCGGTAGTTTCAGCCACGATTGCAAAGCTTTACTATCCGCCAGAAACCAAGCTTCAATGGCCTTCACAGCAACAAAAATGAGATTGGTATGTTCCGTGCCAATGCGTTCCGTCACCACTGCAACACTTGATGCATTTTCAAGGTCAGTCAAAATCACAATATGATCCGGGCTTGAACGCTTTAGTTGTATTACCATCGGAATAATATTCTGTGGTAAAAGATTACCACCTCCTTTAGCATCAATCACGGGCGAGCAAATTTCGATGCCTTGGCTTTTGGCCCAGCTTTGAAAAGCGGGAGATTCCACTACAATTTTTTCAGTGTCACCCTCCACGATAAAACCTACTTTTACCATGGCAAACCACCATCAAAGAAGTTCATCAGCCAAGCAGTATCAAGGTTTAAATTACCAAGATCACCACTATGCTGTGCGGCATTTTTAACCACTGTCTTACCATCCTCTTTATTGACCAACCAAAGCTCCTCTTTGGTGGAAGCTCGAACCAAAGACTCGCTGTGCGTTGTCACTAATACAGGATGCTCTGAGCTGGCATTATCCCGCATCAACCGTACAAGTTCCGCAATGGCCTTCGGATGAATACCACGCTCAGGCTCTTCAATCAGCGTCAACCCATATCCCTTGGCACGACTTAGCACAGCAGCCATGATGCACAGCGCATAGATTGTTCCATCTGAAATCAAATTTGCCGGAAAATGTGCCTTTGTACCCTCCTCCTTAAACTTGATGATTGTTCTTCCATCCAAGCGTTGCTGTTCTGTGCCAACACTTTCCATTCCGGGAACCAGCAACTCCATCCAATCTATAATTTCAGAACGGATTTCCGTATTTTTTTCCAATGCAGCCAGGATGGTCGCCACATTATGACCAAACGGACTCAATTCACTACCATCGGTACTTGAAGCATCCGGTTCCTTTGCGCCCAAGGGATCGAACCTAAATACGCGAATATTGATCAAGTATTGGTAAAGTGCTGACTGGGGTAATAACATCAAGCCTGACATTTCCGAAGGAAAGTTCGGTACTTGGACCAAGTTTCCATCAACCGCTTGCACCTGAGGAGGCTCTCCTTTCTTTCTAAGTAATACGGGTTTGCCATCAATTAACAACTTTTCCTCAAGCGATGGCATGGTATCCATCTCATGAACCTTCAAGGTGTAGTCAATACGTTCATCCGTCATGCTCGCAACAATAGAAAACTCAAATGTGCGGGCGTTATTCCCCCGGAGTTTGTAGCAGTGCAACTGAGGATATCCATTAAACTTACGTATGGCTGCACTTGCTCCAGATTGAATAACTAGACTAACGAAGGCTAGTGAATCCGCTAAATTACTTTTTCCAGCCCCATTGGGGCCAGCCAGAACGCTATATGGTGAAAGTTGCGCAAGGGATAAATTGGCGATACTTTTAAAACCGCTGATCTTGATCTGCTTAATTTTCATTCTTCTTCCTTTCCGCCCGTCACCGCTTTTACATCAGATAATAAGTCGCCAAACTTGCCGTAATTTACCTTAACGCCATCGTCCAGATCCAGTTGGATGCGCATGTCGGCATAGTGACGGAGCTGTTCGTCGAAGTTGGTCTGTGATTGACTCATGCCAGCAACCCCATTGCCTGCCATAGAACATTCAGGTCAGCGGGCACCGTACGTGTTCGCAAAATGGCAAGGCGACGCTCCTTTGCCGGCTTTTGGCCCAGCAGACGATTCAACACCTGATGCACGACCTGCGGATAAAAGTCTTTCGCATAAAGCCATTGGGCACAGAGTTTGCTCACGTCTTCAGAAGCCAGCTTTGCTTCCAAAGCATGCACACCATTCAAAACCGCATCGGCATCCAGTGTTCCATGCCACTCCTTGAATTTGACTCTAAGTGCAGCATCGTCCGGCATGGGCGGACTGCCAAGCACCGCATCAGGGAAACCCATGTTTCGAAGCTGTCGCCACAGCGGACGAACACCATGCCAAAGCGCTGCATGCCTCACCCAACCCTGCAGATCAGTCAATAACTCAAGACGAAACTGTGCCTCGCCACCTGCAATCTTTGCCCGTTGCTTTTCCGGGAAGGCGGCCCACAGTTCCGGCGGATCAATCAGATAACTCTCAAGACAAAAGCGCGGCAAGACCGACAGGTTAGGACACGCAGCCTGTTTCTCTACAATATCTGCCTCAGTCCATTCATCACGGTCAACCAAGCCCTGCCAATGTGGCTCCTTCATTAACATCTTGACGACATCAGACTTGTTGCCAGCGGCGACCAGAAGCCATGTCTTTTCCCATTCAGGAAACTTGCGCCCCAGGAAAATGCGAAACGCATCGACATCATCGGTTCCCTCAACCAGAAGGACACGCAGGCCGGCTTTTCCAATGAACTGCGTTTTGATCTGCTTGATGCGCTCCTCCAGCGCACTCATGTGACGCCCCCAAGCTCAATACGCTTACCGGATGCCTCGTAACGCTGCCATATGTCAGGCTGATGGGACGTAATGATAAGTTGCCCGCCAATGTCCGCCACCAACTTTTCAAGACTGGACAACAAGCCATTCACCAAGGAAGGGTGCAGATACAAATCCGGCTCGTCAATCAGAATCACCGCACCTTTTTCCGCCCAGCGTGCCAGCAGGTACAACAAGATCAACACTTGGTGTTCTCCCGCGCTCAAATCATCCAGTCCATGCGATTGACCACGCTTATTTTTTAACTTCACACTTAAACGGTTTTCACCGGGTTGAATGTCCGGGTCTATCTCTTTTCCTGACAAAAAACCATTCAGCAAGCGAACAATCTCGTGGTACTTGTGCAACTGTGTGGTTTTGAGCGTAATGAGGTAGGCTTCTAACTGATCCTTCCAATCTTCACTCGCCAGGTACTTGGGCAACCAACGCCTGCCTGGTAACTCAGCTGTGTGATCGCCTACATTACGCCGTGCAGCAACCCAGCGACGTTCCTCAGCATCCAAAAACACCACGTTAGGCACATCCACCTTATCGAATGACAAGATCATTTTTTTGCGCGCATCGGCCCACTCTTGAACCCACGGTTCTGATGGAAGAAAAACTTCCCGTTTTGGGTTGCCCGGCTTACCTGTGCGTGCTACACCTTCACCCAGCCATTGCACATCGGTGTGCT
Source organism: uncultured Nitrosomonadales bacterium (assembly GCA_903915035.1). Taxonomy (GTDB): domain Bacteria; phylum Pseudomonadota; class Gammaproteobacteria; order Burkholderiales; family Gallionellaceae; genus Gallionella. Next base: position 58,096 of record CAIWRI010000078.1, read on the forward strand.
GGGAACGCATGGACTCACACCAAGCCAAGTCACCAAAAATCAACCCTATAACTTGACCATCGCTTGGCACTCCACTCAACACCACGGCACATCCACCCCAGCGTTGCAGCCACTCGCGAGCCACATGACTTTTAGGAAGTGACTTACGCTGATCCAACCAAAAGCCCAATGCGTCCCAAAGCATTGCCACTGCGCGCAATACGGTGGATTTACCGCAACCATTGGGGCCAGACAGCAAAGCGCGGGCTTCAACACTGTCGTCCCAATCGTTGACGAAGTTGATACAGTTGTCACCAAACGGCCCAACATCCTTGAAATACAAAGAGTTAATTTTCATTCTTCTTCCTTTCCGCCCGTCACAGCTTTTACATCAGATAATAAGTCACCAAACTTACCATAATTCACCTTCACACCATCATCAAGATCGAGCTGGATGCGCATGTCGGCATAGTGGCGAAGTTTTTCGTCATAGGCTAACAGCTCGACGTGTTTTTTGCGCATTGTCGCACTATTGAATATGCTGCCTGAAGTAGCCCATTTATTCATGGCATGGATCAATGAATGACTTCACTTAATGCACGCTCCAACTCCAGTTTAAATGCCTTGAAACTTGGCATAAACGAGGCTCTCGCTTCATCTATCGGGTTCTCGTCCAACCACTCACAGAGTTCATTGGCGGATTTATGTGCGCCGAATGCCGCATCAAGTTTCTTCTTGGGATGATTGGCAGACTCTACGTTGCCCGGTAACTCTTCGAGTTTGCGGCAATTTTGATAAGGTTTATTTTGTGCGGCACACAATAACCAAGCTTCCGAAGTCGGCTTTGGTAGCATTGGTACACCTCTGGAAAATTCAGCCCTGTTAAATCCATTCACCATAGCGTCCCACTTCGTCTCCCAAATTCCAGACATGGTAGATCGCGTTCCATCGCAGTCACGAAACAGCACGGCAAGAACCTGATCTTCACGTTCAGATTCAATTTGCAAGGCAATATCCGCAAGCATCCATGCGTTGATGTAAAAATATCCAGTTTCTTGAGCTCGTTTTTTACCAACGAAGGAAAAACTTCGATGCTCTTTCTTGCGTGCTTCCTCTCGCTCTTCTAATGCGGCCTTACCAACATATTGATATCCACCCGGTATAGAACACAACGAGTAATCCAAACGAGATTCAAGCATCTGATCCAAGAGCACAGTCATAGGGCCAATCTGCAAGTCTCCATCCGAACAATTGCCCTGAGCATTATTACATTGCCCCAAATCGGTTGGGCCTTCCCCACTCAACACGACAATCATTCCTTGGCCTCTGCCTCGGCACGTTGCCTTTCGGCGAAATCATCCGCGTCATCCAGCGCGATACATTCCTCGGTAAGCTGTACCAGGTCGGTATCAACAAATGCCTCACCTGCGCCCATAAATTTGAGCTTCTTCCCAATGTTCGGAATCTCAAAGAACCGGCGTATGCGGCTTAAGCCAGCGGTATTCTTATAGACGTACTGTACAGACTTCCGCGCTTCATCATCTTCCAAATAATTCAAAATCATCGGACTATGTGTCGTCACAATAATTTGCTGTTGAGCATTCACTAATATATCAACCAACTTTTCGATTATTTCAGGATTGATGCCATTCTCGATCTCGTCCAGCAAAACTAGCGGATGATCAGATTCTGCCTGAGCCAAAATCGCTAATATTCGCAACACCCCATCGCTCAAGTGCGTTGCTTCCGTTTCCAGAGTTTGTTCTCCGAACTGTTCAACCACCATGAGTTTTTTCCAACCAGCCCGCATACTTGCAACCCTGAAGTCAATCAGATTTGGGTAAAACAACTTTAATAACACCAGTAAGTGAGCTTTCGCATCTCCTTTTATGTTATGTAGGAAACCAGAAAGTTTTTCCCCACCCGCACCGATGTCCTTATCATCTGTTCTTGCACGCTTGCGCAGCAAATGCGGAGAAAGTAACTCCAACGAACGGGTACGTCTGAGTACATCACGAAATTCCAGAATTGATGGCGGAAGCTCACTATCCTTGAGTTGAGAAATAATTGAGCCTTGAAAAATAAATGAAATTGGCTGTTTTCGTCCTTCAGTGTGGTACTCGTGCCCACGGGAAGTAAAAATAAGTTCATTATCTAATTGGACTCTTTCCCACGAACAGCGCAAGTCAGAGCGGTTAAAGCCAGCATGCCAATTCAGAAGTTGTCCCGCCTGAGTACGATATTGGACTCGTATGAGTATATTGCTTGCCTTGAAAAGTTTGCAGTTCAAATCCTGTGCTGTCCAGCCACGGGAATCCAGCCAACTCAATACATTGCCAGTCATTAACTGAGAAATGAAATCGATCCCTTGGAGTATCGTGCTTTTACCCACCCCATTCATCCCGATAAAACAATTGAATTTACTGAGTGGAAAAGCCAGATTTCCAGCAGACTTAAAATTGGTTATGAATATATTTTCAATCATCAGAACTACCTCCAGTCACTGCTTTTACATCAGATAATAAGTCGCCAAACTTGCCGTAGTTCACCTTCACGCCATCGTCCAGATCCAGTTGGATGCGCATGTCGGCATAGTGGCGGAGTTTTTCGTCGTAGGCTAACAGCTCAACATGTTTCTTGCGCAGCACTTCGATTTGTTTGTTGATCTTGTTACGGGCAGCGGTCACAGTGGCGGCGTCACGATCCTTGGTCAGCATCTCGATACGTGACTGGATTTTACTGGTCAGCGGCACGACATATTCGGCGCGCATCCGCGCAAGGGTGCCTTCGTGATAACGATGCAGATAGACCAGTGCCTGAAACGCTCCTTGCTTACCGCTGGAGAACAGCCAGTAGATCGGGCGTTTCTTGTACATTTGCAGGTGATTCTTGTAAAAGCTGGTCGCGAGATAACGGCGGATAGTTTCTTCCAATGTTTCGTTGCCCTTCATACCCAGACTTTCCGCCAACCACTGTAGATTAGTGGCAAGTAGTGAGTGGTTAGTGGTCAGTGGCGAGTGGTCAGAAAGACAGTGGTCAGTGGTCAGTGGCGAGTGGCCAGAAAGACAGTGGTCACTAATCACTGTTTCTCCACTAGTCACTGAACACTGGTCACTAATCACTGCTTCTCCACTGGTCACTGAACACTGGTCACTAATCACTGTTTCTCCACTGTTCACTGTTTCTCCACTGTTCACTGTTTCTCCACTAATCACTGTTTCTCCACTGTCCACTGCCTTGTCTCCCCATACGGCCAGCAGGAATTCGCTGATACGATTAGCGGCATCATCCTCAAACCAGAACTCGTCGGTAAGCGGCACGATACCATCGGCGTCGGCGGGGAACAGATTTTGTAGGGGCGAATTCATTCGCCCTTGGGCGGATAAATCCGCCCCTACCCCATTGTAGATTTCCCAGAACCGTTCATTTCCCGAATGCGCGTAAATCAACCCCGGCCTATCCAGTCGATACCGCCCCATCATGCAACCGATAGCATAGGAGATCAGGCGCTGGCAATCTTTCTCGCGGTCGGCACGAGCGAGGGTGATCTGTTCTTCGGGAACTTCGGGGGACAGTTCGTCTTGCAGACCGTAGGCTTCGATGAAAATGCGGTTGTTTTGTTCTTCCAATGTTTTCGTTATGCTAATATTGTCATTTAACACTAATAGCCAACTATTCCACGTCGCCTCAATACTTTTGCATTTTATGGGGGTTGCCACCAAAGGGTTATAAATATAATCCCATGAAGTTTCTACCCAATCCCAGTCTTGTTTCGCTAAATCAACAATTGTTGAAGTATTGGATTCAATTTCTTCAAAATAGGGTTCCAGTAAAGTTAGATTAAATGGCAATGCTGCGATATTACCTGGCTGAAAATTTAAAGTAGGGTTTATAGAACACAAAAATTCAAACGTCGGTTTTGCAGACAAAAATGCCAAAACGAGATTGTGAAATTTTTCATCAGGAAATGCTGATGAGCCACCATTATCAAACAAAAAACCTTTTTCGCACTTTCGAGCACTAAAGAATGCTGAAGTAACTGCTGACCAAGTTACTGACGGCTTGAAATACTTGTCCCTATTAATTATTCGTCCGGTAGAGTTAACCTTCGAGCCGGACACTAAATCTATATAGTCACATATTGTTTTTCCATTATTTTCATAATTAATGACATACATATTGTTGCCATACCATTTTTTAAAACCACCACCTTTATTGTATGGAAAAAACTTCTTATTACTTGCAAGTGCTTCCGGTGCAGTCCCATAACCAAATCCTATTTTCTGGATAGAAACCTCAGACCAATTTCGAACAAATAATTCATTCTTTGTTGTGTTCATCCCCGCACAAGGTCGAGTGAAGGCACCTAAAGAAGAGCTTTTTTCAAATATGTCACGAACCGCATGCCCTAACCAATATGCCACAGGACTTCCCGGAATTTTTTTAAAATCATCCGGCTTCACTATTTTGAGACGATTATTTTGAACGGGAAATTTTAAAGGAACCCCCTCTTCGTTTACATCATCATTTTTACAGTATGAAAAGCTACCCTCATAAGCATCAATGTGCTTATTCCAAAATATGGTAGCAGCGGTACCAAATGCAATGCCCATTACCCCATTGCCCATATGTACCATACAATAGAGCGTTTTTTTACCTAGTAAATTATTCCGCATCACTTCAAACGACGACAAGAACATCCAGCTCTGCATCGTTACCATGCTATTCAAACCTGTTGCTTTGCACCAACCAAAGCCACGTTCGATAAACATAGCAAACAAATCAGCCTTACTATTTGGAAATCGCTCCCCTGAAAAACTCTTTAACTCAGGGTTCATCCCCTTACCGCCCATATACGGCGGATTCGCTACAACAGCATCAAACTGCATTCCCAGAACTTTCGCCTGCCCAACCAGCGGCAACAACTGTTGTACTGCCGACTCGGAGAGCAGATCGCCGTTCTTGATAGCCAGCTGCAAGCTCTCCGCCATCGTCGCCAGTTTTACATTCAACGCCTGCGGGATTTGTATCAACGAGCCGAAGGTCTTTGCATGAGTGAAGGTATCGATCAGCATGCGTACGGCTTGAGCTTCCTCAGACACGGCACGGACGGAGCTGTTTGATTTCAATGCTGGTGACTCGTCAAAGCTCATTTGCGGACGACTGCCGGGAAAGAGATCGTCATCCCCGAAGCCACTCGTTAACGCCTTTGCGGACAAGGGAAATAAAGCCTGAACGATTGCATCCACATCCAGCCCACGACTCTCCTGCAAAGCCAGCACATTGAGAGTTGGCGGATTATCGAGCAGACGGCGATCATCGGCACGAGCCTTCATCAGCAATGCAAATCCAGCCAGTTGCGCGGCGCGATCATCGATATCCAGACCGAAAAGATTCTTTTCCAGAATCAGACGGGGAATGTCGCGTAAACGATAGCCGCGTTCCAGATAGATACCCTTCAGTACCTCATATCCTTCAACCAAAATGTGACCGGAGCCGCAGGCAGGATCGAGCATCGTGATAGTTTCAGGATTCAGACTGCCGCCATCTTCACCCATGCGAGTCTGAATAAGCGCATCCAACTGAGCCTGAACTTCCGGCGTTTGCTCGGCAGGTTCTATGTAATAAGCCCATTCACTCTTCAGCGTTGAAGCAGGATTCGCCATCAACCACAGGCGACCGACGCTGTTTTGCACAAGATATTTAACAATCCAGTTAGGGGTAAATAGCTGGGTGGCGGCGGGAATATCCTCGCTCTTAACCACTTTGCCGATCACTTCATCCTTCTTCTCACTGATGTAAAACTGGTACAGCCAACCGATAATCTCGACTTCCTGCCAGTCTTCTTCGGGAATAGCAGCTACCAGCTTGGCGATGACTGAATCAGTGCGCAACAGATTGTCCGGCAACAGCAACTCGGTTTCATCATCGATATGCTCGAACAGAAATGGCATAGAACGGGACAGCGCGTTGCACTGTGCGACCAGCAACATCTTGTACAGTTCGCCGTCTTTATCGCCTGAGAGTTTTAGATCAAGTGCCTTGTCTTTATTCAAACCGGGCAGATCCAGCTCTGTTGCATGATTCAGAATTTCCGGCATGCCACCTTCGCGGTTGGATAACGCACGATATCCGTGATCCAGATAATCATGGATTTCCATGTAGCGCAGCGCAGCAAAACGGTTAAACCATGTGTAGGCAATCGCATCAACGGTATGACTGAAGCCATCCGTTGTCATCCGTTTGATCAGGCGCTCTCGCAAGTCATAAACCTTGGATGACCATTCCTGACCGGCAATAATGGCGATATCCCCTTTTCTCTCACCGATAGCCACTTCAAGCGTGCCGCCCTTGTCAGACAAACCAAGCAGGTTGGCACGCGCTGTTACCGCTGCAATGAAATCTTTTCGAGCTTGCGGTGCATAGGTTTTGAGTTTGGATTTGTTCATCGTGAGGTCAAGCTAAATGACGCAGTAGAAGGTGGGTTCGTCCCAGATAATTCATTAGAAAGAACTACGTCATACCGGCGAAGGCCGGTATCCAGATGATTAACAAATTCCCACATCAGTGGGACAACATCATGATTTTGTCCGCTTTGCGGCATATTTTTTATGACTGGATTCCGGCCTTCGCCGGAATGACGAGCTAATGGGTTGTTTGGGTTCATGTTGGTTATAGTTGCTCGATATGCTGATGGATGCGTTTGATAATCTCGTCAAACGGGATTTGACCTTTGTAATATAGCGCAGCGGTTTCGCGATACTTGGTGTCATACAGGCTGCGTACTTTTGGATCGGACAGCAGGAATGCTTCGTTAGTGGCGATATGCTGGTTATCTGCTTTGGGAAAACGCGCCAGTTTGTGCGCGACATAGTCAGCCGTACCGATGAAAGCCAGCACGTCCTCATTACCCAGCAAGCGGTAGATATCGTAATAATGCCGCAGGAAGTTTTTAGGGAAAGTTGAGGCTTCCTGTTGTTTGCGGAACTTGGTCGAGACGGTTTGCAGCTTTTCCACAAAGGTGTAGGCAGGACTGTAGCAAGCGACATCCACGGCACGATTATCAATGATCGCAACTTTCGCTTTTAAGGCGACATCCAACGCCCATGATGAGATGGTGCAGGGTGTGTTTGGTGCCGTGTCGTCAAAACCCACCTCAAGTAAGATGCCGTCTTTCACGCCATGCAAAGCGCGAGTCCGTATGGGGTAACCGAGCAAGATGCCGCAGTTACGATATTTGGCATCGTCATAGTCGGTGTCACGGATGACGGATTTAAGCCCCGGAATTTTAATTTCGGTAGCTAACCAATCAAAAAAATCTCGGCGTGACGCCTGGTGAGCGGGTTTATCGTGATTTTTTCCTAATTTAACACCAAGCTCGGCAGGTGGCTCGAAACGAATATCAATGTCTTCCGAAAAGCGATGAATGAGCCCAAAGCCCTTTGATAGCGATGTGCCGCCCTTCAATTCAAATTTCCAGCCCTGCTGTTTAAGCCCCCACAGGCAATGCATTAGCCAGTAATCTTTTTCAATCAGATGAGCCTCAATATTCAGTGCGTCTGCAATCTGCTCAATAAGAGCCAGAAAGCCATCTTGTTCATGCAGAAAACCAGGTGCCTTCATTTAGCGGCCTCTACTTGAGTGACTTCCATTTTACTCAGCCAATTTTTCATCAGGCGACGGGTTGCCGCTGAGCCATAATCCTGCAAGGCTTGTTGCAATTTTTTTGCATCAAACTGCGACAGTTTACGTCGGGCGATGGGGAATACATGATCTTCATCTTCCGCTAGCTCATCAAAGTTATTCAGCATATCAACCAGCAGATATTCACTGCTTACTTGATTGGGCAGTGGAAATCGATGTTTGACGCGAAAATCATAATCTCTATTACCAAGGCGAAATATGCCGTGGCGCTTATGGTTATAAACTATAGCTTTGTTATATAACTGGGTCATGCCCAGGCGTAGCGAGTTATAGATACTGGGATTGAAGCTGAGAAAGTTTTTATCTTTCAGGAATGCCGCCAACATATCCTCTTCAGCGGGTGGAGCATCCCCAAAAACACTTTTTCTGGGCGCGTAATACAGCCCTTGCGCGGCTTTAGTCAACCGACCTGCTGCCACCAGTTTCTGCAACTCACGATCAACGCTGGTTGAATAAGCAGCCAGGTCTTCACGGCGGTAGACCCGTCCAGCCCGTAGGTGCCGCGCCAGGGGGGTTGCTTTACTCTGCGATGATAATTGCGCTCTCATGATAGCTTCCTCATTAACGTTTCATGCAGAATAGTAAACCTTTAATACATCTATTCATAGCACTAGTGAGTTAAATTACTCTATCCGTGCTCTCTGCCCTGCCCTAATCGCGGCAAGCAATTCAACCTTGAGCTTGTCCAGATATTCGTTCACCTCAGCCTCTGTTTCCATGTAGAGCTTACTGGAGTAGTCGGCGGCACGAATTGCCTTGGAAGGTTTTGGTGCAATGATTGGCTGTTCAGGCGCTTTTTCAACGATTTTGACCGGATCTTTACCTCCGGACACATTTATTACCGGTGGCGTAACGGTTATCGGCGCTTTCATCGCAATCATATCCATTGCACCGTCCAACGCACTGCCAGATTGCTCCTGCAAATAATGGATTTGTGGAATGCTGGATTGAGCCGCAATATCCAGTTTTATTTTCTGTAGCGCAGACAAGGCGCGATTACGCAAGTCAGCCTGTGCATTTGCCTGATCCAGTGCAGAACTGACTGCCGCGAGTTTCTTTTCCAGCAAACCCAAGGCGTGTTCCCGCTTGGCATCAACCAGTTTCACATTCACCGCTTCAACCGTTTGTATTAAAATCTCAATCTGATTGATTTGCGGGTAAGGCGTCAGGTTATCACGTATTGCGTCCAACTGTTGCAGTGCAGCAGACGCGACAACATCTTTAACGAGTGCCGGACAGTTAGGTTCAAAGCGTTGCAACGCATCCAGCATTCTGCGCCAAGACGTGATCTGTGTCGTATAGAAGCTGATCAGGTCGTGAATATCCTCGGCGGCATCGCGCCACTCATCCTTTTTCGCCAGCAACGCTTCAATAAACTCAAACGAATCGCGAATCGCCAGTTGTTTAGCGATGTGCGGCAAAGATGCGTCTATGACTGACTTGCCGGGATAATAGCGGGTCGTGGCAAGATGAGAGTATTCCTTCAACTTGGCTTGCCAATGCGCCAGATTCTCACGCAAATCAGCTACCAGTCCGTCTTCGTCATCACGTCCCAGCTTGGCGAACAGGTCTCTATGCAGCTCGCGAGCGCGTTTAATTTGGATCGCGTCAGCCGTCTTGCGTTTGAGTATGGAGACTTGTTTGAAGCGCACCGATTTGGTGAGCGCATCCACAGCAGAGGCTGGATCAAGATCGGAATTGTCAGACACCAGTTTAATTTCACCGGCCATATACAGACGAGCGATCAGCAGCACGATTTCCCAGTCCGGTTTCCAGCCCCACGGCGCACCGCTGAAACGCTCAACCACGTCAGACAGCATCACCCGGCTTTGCGAGGCCTTGAGCTGGAGATAGTCACGCATTTCATTCAGCGCGAGCGGATTACCCTCTTCGCTACCTAAGGAGAAGGCATGCTGACCAATACTGTCAGTCAGCAGCACCGCCTTGATTTCCGCAATCGGATCAAGCTGGCGTATCTTGAGATATTTCAGCTTGGTATAGGTGTTGGAGATGAGGTAATTAACCAGCTCATCGATTTGCGTCGAAGGGGCTGCTGCTTTGCTGGGAAAATTTTGTCCAAGCGCATAACAGTCACCATTCACCAGTGCGGTAGCAAGCTGATCGATCAAGCGCGTACGACGCTCACGGTTTTCATCCTTGCGGTCGCCCAGAATGCGTTTGAGCGGGGCCGCCGCCGAACTGGCTTTGGGGCTGTCGATGTATTTTTCAATTTGCAGGTAAAGGTTCAGCTCAATATCAAGGCGACTGCTTTCTGCCATGCGAATCAGGGCACGGTCAGTGCTGCGCAAAATTGCCCTGGCATCATTCAATACCTCATAGTTATCGCTCAACGGCGTGACGATTTCAAACGAGAGCTGGTGGCTGGCATTTTTCCAGGGAGAACCATCCAGCAGCCGGTTGATTTCATAATCAGCCTTGGTATCACGATGACGAATTTTAGTCCCCCCGCCAAGGATTTCTTCAAATAGCAGTTCACCCAGCAATCGGGATTTTTCAACAGAAGACACATCAACATGACCGATTTCACGCGCGACATCGCGTTCTTCATTGGTCAGGAAAAACCACAGATCACCATTGCGACTGACCAGCCGTTGTTGCTCCAGACGCATCAGGCTATCCTGTATCTTGCGTTTGAGCGCCAGTTTATCCGCATCGATCTGATCCACGCACAGTGTCGCCAGATTGTCGACATTGGGTTTAATGATGTCAGCTATATACCGGATCAGGAATAGCGCCTTGAGCAATTGGACATCGTAGGCTTCCAGAGAGGGGTTGGCCGGTGCTTCGTCAATAGAACGCTTGGCACTGGACTCGATAAAACTTTCGATGGACGGGTAGAAATCGTACATCGGCACAAGGGCATCTATCGTCTTGTCGGCATTCAATTTGGCAGCAGACTGAAACGCATCCAGCAAGGAACGTTCGCCTTTGGATAAATTCTGCCCCGTTGCACCCACCTTGCGGATGGACTCGAAGATTTTTTGCAACAAGGTAAACTGATAGGGAGCGAAGGGATAACAGGCAACAAACTCAGCCGCATCCTTGTAGCTGCGCATTGAAACCGAATTGCCGACGAAGGCGAGTTGATTATTAATGATATCGCCTTTTTGCGCGAAGCAATCCCGCAACTCGACATGCGCCGCTTCCGTCTTCGACAAAAGTCGTTCACTGATCACAGCATCCGTATTAGAACTTGCCAGCGACAACCGGGTGTGGAAGCGCCCCTGAATCTTGGAGAAATCCTGTGACTTGGCTTTTGATTCACCGATTGCGGCACCAATGTCTTCCTGACTGGTCACGATTACCCAAACCTGCCCCCGACACAGACTGCCAAGCTCCTCTACGATGGTTTGCAGGGTGAGCATCATCTGCGTGTTGTCGCCGATAAATTGCCCTACCTCATCAACCAGAAATATGACACGATGACCGGCAGGCTTTGTCAGCAGATAATCACTGATGATTTTAGCCAGTCCCTCGATGTTGATTTTGTAATCGTCGCGAGAATTGTCGAACCAGCGTCCGGCGGACTCATCGGTTATTTTCAGGGATTTTTCCAGGGCGTAGACAACATCATCCCGCAGAAAGTCGACCGCATCTCGTTCCTTGTGCCAGCTTGAGCCATTCTTCTCCTGGAAAGCGACTTTGAATGCATCAAAAACACCCTTACCAACCAGATAACGCTCCATGTCCGCGATATGAGCGGCATCACCTGAATAGCCCAGCTTTTCATTGAATACACGCAGGAATACCTGCAAAATGACATCGCAGTCTGATTTGCTATCCGCCTTGGCATCGATGTTAAACAGAATGACATCTGAACTGCCTCGTACCCCGCGCTGAATGTCAGCCAGCAGAAACGAATCCTTGATTTTGTGTTCGTCAAAGAATGCCGCCGCTCGTTTAGGAATGCCAGTTGCAGGATCAATTGCCTCGATATTCTCCAGCAGGTAAGAGAGAATTTTGATGAAGTGAGACTTACCGGAGCCGAAGAAACCGGATACCCAAACCCCCATGCGCGAGGTGACCACCGTGTCTTTTGGACTATCCGCAGCAGCCAGAAAAGCATCAAAAAAACTTCTAAAATATTCCGTCAGTTGTTTGGTAACAACGTATTCATCCAACTCCTGCCAGATGCTTTCGGCATCACGCTGATCCGCCTTGATCACACCGTTAATCGGGCGGTCAATAGGCTTGGTAAAAAGCTCCCTGATTTTCATATGTAGTGCCTTATAGTGATTACGCGTCAGGATACCAGTCGAAATGCACGGTAGTAATGATCTTCGGTAAGTTTATTGAACAAGCGGAATGAATAGCCATCGTATTTGCCCGGATACAGCATCAGCAGTGGCGTGTCCTTCATCAAAGGATGCAGGGCGGAAAGCAAAGTATGCGTGCGTAAAAAGGGATAGGCCGCTCCGACACCCGTCAGAATAACCAAATCCTGATGATCGACATCAATCTGCGAGACCAGTCGCGCGGCCAACTTATCCTCTTTTAGCACGCGCCGCAGGGACTCAAGCGCTTTGTCATCGCCTTGTGCCTGCTGCATATCGAATGCCTTATCAAGCAGCTTGCGTTCTTCCAGTAAACCGATCGCCAGATCAAACACATTAACCGTGGCAAAGCGTATCGGCGGATGATGTTTGGTCAGTGCGGGTTCGATGACATCAGACAGGAATGAACGCATTTCAAGTTCGAATTCGGGTGGATAATCAAACACCCAAAAGCCGATTTCATTGCTAAGCCCTTCGTTATTGAGCAGCTCTTTCGACGTCAAACGCGGCAGGATCTGGTTCAGGCGTTCATCAAAATTGCTCATCGTGACACCTTCATGGCAGTAAGAACATCGAGTTCTCCGTGCCTTTTTAGAAAAGAAATAACCGTTGGGTGCAGACTGGGTGGCGTCAAGTTCTTCTTTCGGCTTGAGTCGAGATATTTTGCTTCGGCCAGTATTCGGACGATAACCTCAAAAAGTTTTTTTCTGGTGGAGGCAGACCAGCACTCGATTTCGCCATCACGATGCGTGCATTCAACCCAGAACGCATCCCATAAATGGCTATTAAGGGCAATCTCCATTCGGCTGAGTTGCCTGGCGTACACGTCGCGCAAGAAATCCCCGAGCAAATAGCTGTGCTTGATTGCCGCTGCCAGCAGTATCTGAGTAGTAACCTCCATATCTCCCTCGGCAATCAGCTTCCAGCCTTCTTCATCCAGCGTCACCAAACGGTTGCGTATCAGCTGCGCTTGCCTGAGTGCCGTCGCCGGGGTATTTTTTTGCAGGATGTTTTCGATCTTCAAGGCGTGATCCCACTCATCAGGTGACGGATGAGTGAGCAGCAATGCGGCAATCCGCCTGCTTTCTGCAAGCATAAGGGATCCAGCGGATATTTCAGCGTGATAGCGAGGCATGATAAATTACAGAAGCATCCAATAGGTACCGCGTGATTTTACCTTATTAAAGTTTCCGGGTTCATTTTAATGGTTCTATGTGATTTAGCATGGGTAAGGGGTTAATCCCAATATCTAAACTAAAAACGTTCATCCACGAAAATTATGTTGTTTTGTTCGTTCGTGGCTTTGGCAGGTAATCTGCATAGCAGATGCTCGCAAAATATATGAGAAGAAATTATTCTGTACGTTATCTATTATTATCTTTTCATTGAATCCGGATACTTTATCCTCAGGGTGATATCCATGTATTATAATAAATCCGAAATACACATCGTTAAATCCATACCAACATGGTTTAATCTCTTTTAATGTAAGTAACTGTGTAACTAGCCCATCCACAACACCTTTTACTGAAGATGTAAAATCGCTATTAGTACCTTCACTTAAACAGTAATAACCCGGCGGTTTCAAGCACCAAGTGCAAAAAGTGCTGCGTGATGTAGCTTAAAGTCAAAAGCGTCTGGCATGAACAGTTCAACCGGACATTTGAAACCGAGTGACTGACGTGGTCGGGTATTTAATTTCCACGCACTCGCGTCCAGATCGGCCTGAGTGAATTCGCTCAAGTCGCTGCCTTTCGGCAGATACTGTCGTGCCAGGCCATTGGTATTTTCATTGCGCCCACGCTGCCAAGGGCTGTGTGG
>CAIWRI010000079.1 GCA_903915035.1 uncultured Nitrosomonadales bacterium
AGTTGTAAGGCAGCAGCAGGCCGGATTTACTTGTCAGTCAGCGCAATCTTTGTGCTAGAATGCGCGTTGCATCGGAATTTTCCGGTGAAAATATCCCGCTCGCACAAGTTGGGGTGCTCGTAAGAATTAACGCGAATCTTCAATCGATTCAATGTGTTCTGATTAGAGTCAGGCTGGCGAGTGGTAGTCTTAACCCTTACGATAGGAAATATCATGGCTGTAACAATGCGTCAAATGCTGGATGCTGGTGTTCACTTTGGTCACCAAACCCGTTTCTGGAACCCTAAGATGGCACCGTACATCTTCGGTCACCGCAACCGTATTCACATCATCAACCTTGAAAAATCGGTAGCACTGTTTGCAGAAGCAGAAAGCTATGTACGCAAGCTGTCCGCGAAAAAAGGAACCGTGCTGTTCGTGGCGACCAAGCGTCAGGCGCGTGAAATTTTGCAAGAAGAAGCCGTTCGCGCTAATTCACCTTACGTTAATCATCGCTGGTTGGGCGGTATGCTGACCAATTACAAGACAGTTCAACAATCCATCAAGCGTTTGCGTGAGTTAGAAATTATTGCCGCTGACAGCACCGGTGAAGGTGTTTCCAAGAAAGAAGCGCTGATGATGGCACGCGAACTGGAAAAATTGAATCGCAGTCTGGGTGGTATCAAGGATATGCCTAATCTGCCGGATGCGATTTTCGTCATCGACGTCGGTTACCAGAAAGGTGCTATCGTTGAAGCCAAGAAACTGGGTATCCCTGTTATCGGTATTGTTGATACCAATAACTCACCAATCGGTGTGGATTTCGTGATTCCAGGTAATGACGATTCGACTCAGGCGATTCGCCTGTATGCTCGTGGTATCGCTGATGCGGTGCTGGAAGGTCGCGCACAGGCATTGAATGAATTGGTTCAGCAAGTTGCGGCCGAAGTTGTAGAGCCAGAACAAGCAGCCTAAGTCTCAAATAGGCGCGGAAAGGGGCGCAAGCCCCTTTTTTTGTAAGTTTTTTATCAGAATTCAGGAGTTGAAGATGGCAGTGATTACAGCGGGTATGGTTAAAGAGTTGCGTGAAGCAACCGGTCTGGGCATGATGGAATGCAAAAAAGCCCTGGTTGAAGCGGATGGCGATTTTAAAGTTGCTGAAGAACAAATGCGCATCAAGAGCGGCGCAAAGGCCAGCAAGGCTTCTTCACGCGTCACTGCTGAAGGCGTGGTTAACGCGTTTATCGCAGCAGACAGTAAATCGGGTGCAGTTGTCGAAGTGAACTGTGAAACGGATTTCGTAGCTAAAAATGATGATTTCATCGCTTTTGCAAAAAATGTAGCTGAAACAGTTGCAAAGAATAAGCCTGCTGATGTCGCGGCCTTGTCTGAAATGCTGATCGTCAATGGCACGGATACGGTAGAAGAAACGCGCAAGGCACTGGTCATGAAATTGGGTGAGAATCTTTCTGTTCGTCGCATTGAACGTTTTGAAACAAGCAGTGGTACTATCTCCAGCTATCTGCATGGCAGCAAAATTGGCGTGCTGCTCAATTATACCGGTGGCGACGAAGCACTGGGCCGCGATATTTGCATGCATATTGCAGCGTCCAAGCCAAAGTCGGTCGACAGTTCAGGCGTAAATCCAGCCGATATCGAAACTGAGCGACGTATTGCTATTGAAAAAGCGCGCGAAGCCGGCAAGCCGGAAGAAATGTTGGTAAAAATTGCTGAGGGTACGGTACAAAAGTTTCTCAAGGAAGTGACTCTGCTAGGTCAGATCTTTGTCAAAGCGGAAGACGGCAAGCAAACGATAGAACAACTGCTAAAAGCTAAGGGTGCGCAGGTTATTGCATTCAAAATGTTTGTGGTGGGTGAGGGTATCGAGAAAAAAGTTGAAGATTACGCAGCGGAAGTCGCTGCAACGATTGCTGCAGCACAAGGATAATCATCATGAACACACCTGTATATAAACGAATTCTGCTGAAACTCTCCGGCGAAGCCCTGATGGGTGACGATAGTTATGGTATTAATCGAGCGGTCATCGAGCGTATCGTCGCAGAAATTGCGGAAGTTGTAGGTATGGGTGTGCAAGTGGCGATGGTAATAGGCGGCGGAAATATTTTTCGTGGCGTAGCACCTGCAGCAGCAGGAATGGATAGAGCGACTGCCGATTATATGGGCATGCTGGCCACCGTGATGAACTCAATGGCATTGCAGGATGCGATGAATCGTGCAGGTCTGGATTGTCGTGTGCAGTCGGCGCTGAATCTGGAGCAGGTCGCCGAGCCGTTCATTCGCGGCAAGGCGCTGCGTTATCTGGAAGAAGGCAAGATAGTCATATTTGCCGCAGGTATCGGCAGTCCGTTCTTTACCACAGATACAGCGGCTGCATTACGCGGCGTGGAAATGAGTGCTGAAGTCGTCATAAAGGCGACCAAGGTGGACGGGATTTATACTGCAGATCCGAAGAAGGACCCGCATGCAGTTCGCTATCAGTCACTGAGTTTTGATGAAGCGATCAGCAAAAATTTACAGGTCATGGATGCTACCGCATTGACGTTGTGTCGTGATCAAAAATTGCCGATTATCGTGTTCAGTATTTTTACCCCGGGTGCATTGAAACGCGTTGTGTTAGGTCAGGGTGAAGGCACACTGGTGCGTGTTGAATAAGCGTTGAAACTGAAGTAATGCCACTACTCATGTGGCCCGTTTGTGATTTCGGGCTACGTTCGCTGTAACAGGCCATTGCCCGGAAACACTCGCGAAACAGGAGAAAATTATGATTGCTGAAATCAGAAAAGATACCGAACAAAGAATGCGTAAATCCCTGGATGCGTTACGCGCAGACCTGGGTAAAGTGCGTACAGGCCGTGCGCATACCGGTTTGCTGGATCACGTGATGGTGGATTATTATGGTAGTCCAACCTTAGTGACTCAGGTAGCGAACGTCACGCTGGTTGATGCTCGAACGATCGGCGTTCAGGCCTATGAAAAAAACATGATAGGCAAGATCGAGCGCGCAATCCGTGATGCTGATCTGGGTTTGAATCCGGCGACCAATGGTGAATTGATCCGCGTGCCGATGCCGATGTTGACTGAAGAGCGCCGTCGCGACATGATCAAACTGGTCAAGTCCGAAGGGGAAGATGCCAAAATCGCAGTGCGTAACATACGCCGCGATGCCAATAGTTCGCTCAAAGACTTGCTTAAGAAAAAAGAAATTTCTGAAGACGATGAACGGCGCGTACAGGATGATATTCAGAAACTGACTGACCGCTTTGTCGCTGAGATTGATCAGGCACTGGCTGCCAAAGAAATCGATTTGATGGCAGTGTGAATAAGGATTGAGGAGCGAGGAATGAGTGGTAAGTTGTGCGATTGCCTCTACTCCCTCCTCGATCCTGATTCCTCGATCCTCCATCTTTGATCCTGATTCCTATGACTACTCAGCCAAGTTCGACATGCACTAATTCGGATGTCTCTCATGTGCCGCGCCACATTGCCATTATTATGGATGGCAATGGTCGTTGGGCAAAAAAGCGGTTTATGCCCCGTATCGTAGGGCATCAGCGCGGCGTCGAGTCCTTGCGGGCAACAGTAAAGGCGTGTCGTGATCTGGGTGTCGAATATTTGACAGTTTTTGCGTTCAGTAGCGAAAACTGGCGTCGTCCGGATGACGAAGTTTCTTTTTTGATGTCATTGTTCCTTAAAATGCTGGAGCGCGAGACTGCCGGCATGCACAAAAACAACATCAAATTGAAGATCATCGGCGATCGCAGTCGTTTTGACATCCCGTTACAAAAGACCATGACAGACGCTGAGACGCTTACCGCTGACAATACCGGTTTGACCTTGACTATTGCAGCCAATTATGGCGGGCGCTGGGACATGTTACATGCCGTGCATCAATTGTTGCAGGATCATCCTGAAAAATGCACTTCCTTTACGGAAACGGATTTGCAGGCGTACCTGTCGATGAGCGCTGCACCGGAGCCGGATCTGTTCATTCGCACCGGCGGTGAACAACGCCTTAGCAATTTCATGCTCTGGCAACTGGCCTATACGGAGTTGTATTTTACCGATACCTTGTGGCCTGCTTTCGATGTTAAGGAATTAAAAAAAGCGATAGCCTCATATCAGGATCGCGAGCGGCGCTTCGGCCGTATCAGCGAACAGCTTAAACAGGCTGAATAAGGTGAATTGTGCTTAAATCAAGAATCATTACCGCCGTCATCATGTTGTTATTATTGTTGCTGGTGATGTTCGTCCTGCCTGATGGCTGGTGGCGTGGATTGGTTGTATTGGTGGTGATACAAGGTGTGACTGAATGGTCCGGGCTGTCCAGATTATCGCGTCGGCAGACTTATCTATACGGGGGGCTGACGCTGATGCTGATGCTGGCGCTGCTCTGGTTTGATGCTCATCACGTCCATGCTGCGCAGTTGATTCCGCATCTTGCTATTTATGCAGTTTCTGCTGTGCTTTGGCTTATCATCGTACCCGTCTGGATGATTACAGCATGGAAAATTGAAAATCGCTATTTGATGTGTTTGACAGGCTGGGCTGTATTGATTCCTACCGGAGTTGCGATGCTCGATTTGCATGCAATGAGCCCATGGATATTGTTGCTGGTGATGGCTCTGGTATGGGTTGCTGATATCGGCGCTTACTTTGCAGGACGCAGATTTGGTAAAAATAAACTTGCACCTGCTATCAGTCCGGGCAAAACCTGGGAGGGCGTGGCAGGCGGCATGCTGGGCGTATCCCTGTATGTATGCATCGTTCATCCGGCCATTCCATTCATGGCACTCCCCGTGCTTTTGCTGGCAGGTTGGGCGTGGGTGGGGCTGGCGGTGATCGGCGACTTGTTTGAATCCTTGATGAAGCGACATGCCGGAGTCAAGGACAGTGGTGCCTTGTTGCCCGGGCACGGTGGCTTGCTCGACCGCATTGATGCCCTGACTTCAACTTTGCCGTTGGCTGCGCTGGTTGTTTTGTTGCAGCAATTTTTCGTGAAATGGTGAAGGTAGTGAAAAGTGAGCTTGATGCTGTAAAAAGTGAAACGACCTGCGTGTTCGGTGTTTTTAACTTTTCACGGAGCTTTTTATGCAAAATCTGACTATTTTAGGATCCACGGGTAGTATCGGCACCAGTACGTTGGATGTGGTGGCGCGTCACCCCGATAAATATCAGGTGATTGCACTCACAGCTCATCGTCAGGTGGATCTGTTATTTCGTCAATGCGTTCAGTTTAAACCCTGCTTTGCGGTGTTGCTTGATGAGCTTGAAGTTGCACCTTTGAGGCTGCGCTTGCGCGACGCAGGTTTAAAGACTGAAGTGTTGTGCGGGGCTGCGGCACTTGAGGCCGTTTGTACTTTGCCGGAAGTGGATACGGTGATGGCGGCGATTGTCGGTGCTGCCGGATTACGGCCGACACTGGCAGCGGCGCGTGCCGGGAAAAAAATATTACTGGCTAATAAGGAAACGCTGGTGATGGCAGGCAATGTCTTCATGGATACAGTGCAGCTTAACGGGGCTACCTTGTTGCCTATAGACAGTGAGCACAACGCGATTTTTCAGGCCTTGCCGCGTGGCTATGACGGCAATCTGAAAGGAGCCGGCGTGCGGCGCATCCTGCTCACCGCATCAGGCGGACCATTCCGTAATACCCCAACTGCCGAGTTGCAGCAGGTCACGCCGGAACAGGCATGTGCACATCCTAATTGGGTGATGGGACGTAAAATATCGGTTGATTCGGCCAGCATGATGAATAAAGGTCTTGAAGTGATCGAGGCACACTGGTTGTTTAACGCGGCGGCTGACGACATTCAGGTCGTGATCCACCCGCAGAGTGTGATTCATTCTCTGGTCGAATATGTGGATGGCTCGGTAATCGCGCAATTGGGTAATCCGGATATGCGCACGCCGATTGCTTACGGTCTGGCTTATCCTGAAAGGATAGAATCGGGCGTCGCTGCACTGGATTTATTCAAAATAGCAACGCTTGAATTCAGCGCGCCGGATTTCGAGCGTTTCCCCTGTCTGGCACTGGCATATCAGGCTTTGCGTGTAGCGGGAACGGCACCGGCTGTGTTGAATGCCGCCAATGAGATTGCGGTGGCGGCTTTTCTGGATAAGCAAATCTTTTTTCTGGCTATTGCTCGCGTAATTGAATCTGTGTTGAATGAATTACCTGTCACCCAGGTTACCTGTCTTGAGGATGTGCTGCATGCCGATAAGCTGGCACGACGGGCGGCAAGCAAGCAAGTACAGCTGTTGACTCTATGATTACCCTGTTGGCATTTATCGGCGCTATTGCGCTCCTGGTAGTTTTTCATGAATATGGACACTATTGGGTGGCGCGCCGTTGCGGAGTAAAAGTGCTGGTTTTTTCGTTAGGCTTTGGAAAAGTCGTTTACCGAAAACGGTTTGGCGATACCGAGTGGGTCATTTCAATGTTTCCCTTAGGCGGCTATGTGAAAATGCTGGATGAACGTGAGGGAGATGTTTTGCCTGCTGAATTGTCGCAAGCGTTCAACCGTAAACCGGTATTACAGCGCATGGCCATTGTAGCAGCAGGTCCGCTGGCTAATCTTTTGCTGGCGCTTATGTTGTATTGGGTGTTGTTTATGCACGGCGTGCCGGGTTTGACACCGGTGCTGGGCGAGGTGGCGCAGGGTACGCCCGCTGCAATGGCACAGTTGCATCAGGGCGAAACCATCATCAGTGTTAATGGTGAGGCAATCCCGAGTTGGCAGGAACTGCGCTGGGCGTTACTCACGCAGGCACTTCGGCAAGGTTCAGAGCAAGCACTTAAGCACGCTGAGGTGAAAATTGCAGCAAAAAATGAAGACGGCACGACACTTTATCACACGTTAAATTTAAGTGAGTTGCAAGTATCTGATCTGGAAGGTGAATTTCTCGAAAAGCTGGGTTTGACGCTGAACCAGCCTGTGCTGTTGCCGGTTATCGGTAAATTAACGCCCTCCGGCGTGGCAGCGCGCTCAGGCATGCATGAAGGTGATCAGATTTTACGCATACAAGGACAGACTGTGAACAGTTGGCGTGCTCTGGTGGATATGGTGCGCAGTCATCCGGATCAGGCGCTGTCTTTTGATATTAAGCGCGCTGAAATGAATTTGACGTTGACGGTTACCCCGCAAGCGATAGTGGAATCCGGTAAATCCGTCGGTAAAATCGGTGCCGGACCCAAAGTTGACGAGCAGGCATGGCAAGCAATGACGATTTCGGTGCGTTATGGCCCTGTCGATGCGTTGCGGCAGGCATTTAAAAAGACCGCGGAAACTGCCATGATCAGTCTGAAAATGCTGGGTAAAATGATAGGCGGCGAAGTTTCCATGCGGAATTTGAGTGGCCCGATTACCATTGCAGACTATGCCGGACAATCGGCGCATATGGGGTGGATGACCTACTTCGGTTTCTTAGCGTTAATCAGTATCAGTCTTGGTGTTTTGAATCTATTGCCTGTTCCCTTATTGGATGGCGGACACTTGCTGTATTATGTCGCTGAATGGCTCAAAGGGAGCCCGGTTTCAGAAACTGCCTGGGAAATCGGTCAGAAAATTGGTATTGCATTGCTGGGTACGTTGATGGTTATTGCCATCTATAACGATATTAATCGCCTCATTTCAGGTTAGTGCTAAATGAACAAAACAAAACTTGCAGGAATCCTCTCGCTGTTATTCATCTCCCCCGTATGGGCGATCACCCCTTTTACGGTCAAGGATATTCGTGTCGAAGGCATACAGCGCACTGAGGCCGGTACTGTGTTCAGCTATTTGCCGGTTAAAATCGGCGAAATGATGAATGATGAAAAAGCCGATGCCGCTATTCATGCTTTGTATGGTACGGGGTTTTTTAAGGATGTACGGCTTGAAGTTGAACAGGGTGTGTTAATCGTTCTGGTAAATGAGCGTCCGTCGATAGCCAGCATTGAAATCAAGGGTGCGAAGGACTTTCCCAAGGATCAACTCAAGGACAGCATGAAATATGCCGGCTTGGCTGAGGCGCGGATTTTCGATCAGGGCGCACTGGATAAAGCCGTGCAGGAATTGAAACGCCAGTACGTAGCGCGTGGTAAGTATGCTGTGAGTGTGAAAGCTGTCGTGACTCAATTGCCGCGAAATCGTGTCGGGGTTGAACTCAACGTGGTTGAAGGTGAAGTTTCCAGGATCAAGCAGATCAATATTGTGGGCAATCAAATCTATACTGAATCCGCCTTGCTTGATTTAATGAAACTCAGCACACCTGACTGGTGGAGCTGGATTAGCAAAAATGATCAGTATTCCAAGCAGAAGCTATCTGCGGATATGGAAACCATGCGTTCATATTATATGGATAGCGGTTATCTGGAATTTAATATCAACTCCACGCAGATATCAATCACGCCGGACAAGAAGGATATCTACATCACAATTAATGTCACCGAAGGGCCAAAATATACGGTTTCCAAAGTGGAGGTGTCGGGTAATACCATCGTAGCCAAGCCGGAAATCGAAAAACTGGTGCTGGTTAAGCCACAGAATGCTTTTTCCAGAAAAGAACTTACTGAAACTACGAAGCTCATCGGTGAGCGTCTTGCCACGGAGGGGTATGCTTTTGCTAATGTGAATGCGGTGCCTGATGTCGATAAGGTCAAACATGAAGTCGGATTTAATTTCGCGGTTGATCCGGGGCGTCGGGTTTATGTGCGTCGAATTAATATCGCAGGAAATACCAAAACGCGCGATGAAGTGATACGCCGTGAATTTCGTCAGGTTGAAAGCGCCTGGTTTGATGGTACAAAAATCAAAAAATCCAAGCAACGGGTAGACCGTTTAAATGATTTCTCGGAAGTCAATATAGAAACCCCGGCAGTTCAGGGTACTGCAGATCAGATGGATGTCAATGCCACGGTGAAAGAGAAGTCGACCGGCAGCTTTACCGTGGGTGCAGGGATAAATCAGGGGGAAGGGCTTGTCCTAACTGGCGGCGTCAGTCAGGCCAACTTGTTCGGCAGTGGTAACGTATTGTCCACGCAGCTCAATACCAGCAAAGTTAACCAGAATATTTCGGTATCCTATACCAACCCCTATTACACGGATGAAGGGATGAGCCGCGGGTTCGATGTGTATAAGCGCGACGTCAATGCCACGACAATCGCGATTAGTCCCTATACTTCTGCAACCATCGGTACCGGTGTGCGTTTTGGTGTACCGATCAGTGAAGATCAGAGTGTTAGTTTTGGTACTTCAATCGAAACAACCAATATCGGACTGACCACCTTGAGTCCGCAGCGCTATATTGATTATGTTAATACCTTCGGTCCGACCAATACCACGGTACTGGCGACGTTAGGCTGGGGTCGTGATACCCGAGACAGTGCGATTTACACCACGGCAGGTTCGGTGCAACATGCCTATACGGAAGTTGCCCTGCCGATCATGGATATGCGCTATTACAAGGTGAACTACGATAATCAGTATTTCTACCCATTGAGTAGCAGCTGGACCGTGATGACCAATGCAATTGTCGGCTTTGGTGGGGGTTACGATAATAAGCCTATGCCGTTCTTCAAGAATTTCTATGCGGGCGGGACGGGCACTGTGCGCGGCTATCAGCCTAACTCTTTGGGACCGCGTGATTCGACCGATCTGCCCCTAGGTGGTACCAGTCGCTGGGTAGCCAGTATAGAAGTAATGACACCGATGCCGGGGATTAAGGACAAGTCGGTTCGCTTGAGCGGGTTTCTGGATTCAGGTGCAGTGTATGGCCCGACAGATATGCTGGGAACGATGGGTATGCGTGCTTCAACCGGCGTGGCGGTCACCTGGCTGTCCCCTATGGGGCCGTTGAAGTTCAGTTTTGGTGTTCCACTGAATAAGCAACCCCAGGATTTGTTGCAGAAATTCCAGTTCACTATGGGTACGATGTTCTAGGATGAGTGTCAATTGCCGGCCAACTGGCTGGACTTAACAGATAAGGTGTAACTATGAAAATGATCAAGATGGGTGTGTTGTTGAGTCTGCTGCTGATTGCAGGGACTGCTGTGGCGGGTGATTTTAAAGTCGGCGTGGTTGATACTGAACGTATCTTGCGTGAATCTGCGCCTGCGATGAAAGCCGAGAAAAAAATTGAAAAGGAATTTTCCGGCCGGGATCAGGAAATCAAGAAAACCATGAAGCAGGCCAAGGATATGCAAACCTTGCTGGATAAAGACACAAATGTGCAGCAGGATAATATTGATCATCGCAATAAAGAACGCGAACTGAGCGCATTGAATGTCAATCTGCAACGTATGCAGCGGGAATTTCGTGAAGATTTGAGCCTGCGCAAGAATGAGGAGCTGGCTGTCGTGCTCGAACGTGCCAACAAGGCGATTCAGTTGATTGCAGAAACAGAAAAATTTGATCTGATCCTGCAAGAGGCGGTATATCGTAATCCCAAGATTGATATCACGGATAAGGTGATCAAGAGTCTGGCGACAGACAAGGCTGACAGTAAATAGTCATGTCTTACACTTTAGCGGAGATTGCTGCACGTCTGGGTGGTCGTGTGTCGGGCGATGGACAAGTGAGAATCAGGCAGATTTCAACGCTTGAGCGGGCACAAGCGGATCAAATCAGTTTTTTGACCAACCGGAAATATGCTGCACAGTTAGCAACGACAAAGGCAGGCGCGGTAATACTGGCGGAAGCGGACGCTGATGCGACAGATTTGCCGCGTATTATCAGCGCGAACCCCTATGCTTTATTTGCCCGGGTTTCGTCTTTGCTTAATCCGCTCCCGGCCATACAGCCCGGTATACACGCCAGCGCTGTGATCAGTGCGACAGCAAGCATAGATCCCTCGGCCAGTGTCGCGGCGATGGCGGTAGTGGGTGAAGGTGCCGTGATCGGCGCACATACTGTGATCGGTGAAGGCTGCTGTATCGGTGATAATGTGGTGATCGGCAATCATGTACGCCTGTATCCGCGCGTGGTGATTTATCATGATTGCGTGGTAGGCGACAATCTGATCGCGCATTCCGGTGTGGTGATTGGTGCTGATGGTTTTGGGATTGCGATGGATGAGGGACGCTGGATTAAAATTCCGCAGATTGGTCGGGTGGTGATCGGCAACGATGTAGAAATCGGTGCGAATACCACGATAGATCGCGGGGCGCTGGATGATACGGTGATTGAAGACGGTGTGAAACTGGATAATCAGATTCAGATTGCACACAATGTTCGCATCGGCGCGCATACCGCGATTGCCGGTTGTGTCGGTATTGCCGGCAGCACGACGATAGGCAAGTACTGTCAGATCGGCGGCAGTGCGGGCATACTGGGTCATTTGCAAATTGCCGATAGTGTGGTGATCGCTTCCTTTACCCTGATCGCCAAATCCATCCGCGAAGCCGGTTCGTATGCCGCCATTTATCCTTTTTCTAAGCAGGAGGAATGGCGCAAAAATGCGGTGCATTTGCGGCATTTGGATGAAATGGCGCAACGTCTGAAAAAAATGGAACAAGAGATAAGTTCGTTAAAACAGGATACCCTGAAAGGCAATACAGCATGAGCACGCACTACGAAACACCCGCAATGGATATTCATGCAATTCTTGAAAGTCTACCGCATCGTTACCCTTTTTTACTGGTTGACCGGGTACTGTCAGTCGATGCGGGGAAAAGTATTGTCGCGCTCAAAAATGTGACGATCAACGAACCTTTTTTTCCCGGTCATTATCCGCATCATCCGGTCATACCCGGGGTATTGATTATTGAAGCAATGGCGCAAGTGGCTGCTTTACTGACTTTTCAGACGATGCCGGCTAATCCGGATGAGAAATCTGTTTATTATTTTGCCGGCATTGACGGCGCACGTTTCAAACGTCCTGTGACGCCGGGGGATCAGTTGATTATTAAGGTGGAGTTGCTGCGCAGCATGCGCGGTGTGTTTAAATTCAAAGCGATAGCTGAAGTGGACGGGAAGTTGGCAGCACAAGCCGAGTTGATGTGCACTGTTAAAACGGTGGCCTGATGATACACCCAACTGCTATTGTTCATCCGGGTGCCAGGCTGGCTGCTGATGTTGAGGTAGGCGCGTATACACTGATCGGTAAGCATGTCGAAATTGGCAGCGGGACGGTGGTAGGTCCGCATGTCGTGATCAATGGACATACCCGTATCGGGCAACATAACCGGATTTTTCAGTTTTGCTCGCTGGGTGAAATCCCTCAGGATAAAAAATATGCGGGCGAGCCTACCCGGCTTGAGATTGGCGATCACAACACTATCAGGGAGTTTTGTACCTTCAATCTTGGTACTGCTCAGGATGTCGGTGTTACGCGTGTCGGTAATCACAACTGGATCATGGCTTATGTTCACCTGGCACATGATTGTCAGGTAGGTAATCACACGATTTTTGCCAACAATGCGCAACTGGCCGGGCATGTAGATGTCGGCGATTATGCGATTCTGGGCGGTTTTACGGTAGTACATCAGTTCGTGCGTATCGGCGCACATATTATTACCGGTATGGGCACCATTCTGTTGCAGGATGTACCGCCTTTTATGCTGGTATCCGGCAACCCTGCCGCACCACATGGCATTAACTCCGAAGGTCTGAAACGCCGTGACTATTCCAGCGCATCGATTATGGCGATCAAACGTGCCTATAAAACCTTGTATAAATCTGCTTTGAGTCTGGCTGACGCAAAAAATGCGATAGCCCGGCAATTGGATGAGTATCCCGAACTGCAACCCCTGGCTGATTTTTTAACCCACGCGGAACGCGGTATCGTTCGCTAGTTCATGGCACTCAATAAAACAGTCATAGGCATCGTCGCGGGCGAAGCATCGGGAGACTTGCTCGGTCAGCACTTGATGCTGGCCTTGAAAGCCTTGCGTTCGGATGTCGAATTTGTGGGTATCGGTGGTCCGAAAATGCAATCGGCAGGCATGCAGGTGATGTTTCCAATGGAGAAACTCGCGGTATTTGGCTATGTCGAAGTGCTGCGTCATTATCGTGAAATTACCGGCATACGCAGTCAATTGCGCTGGTTTTTTCTAAAGTACAGACCGGCACTGTTTATTGCGATAGATGCACCGGATTTTAACCTTGATCTGGAATATGTACTTAAGCGCCAAGGTATTCCGACCATTCATTATGTTAGTCCGTCAATCTGGGCATGGCGTGGCGAGCGGATCAAAAAAATTAAACGTGCAGTGACGCACATGCTGGCGTTGTTTCCACATGAGAGCAAAATTTACCGGGATGCCGGCGTACCGGTGGCTTATGTTGGCCATCCTCTGGCTGATATCTTGCCCATGCACCCTGACCGGGAAAAGATGCGTGAAACGATGCGCATCCCTTTGCAAGCGACTGTGTTCGCCTTGTTGCCTGGCAGTCGTCAGTCCGAAGTGGGGAAGCTGGCACACTTGTATATAGAAACGGCTAAACTGATATTGCAGAAAATACCGGAAGCGCGCTTTTTGGTGCCGCTGGCCAGTCGCGAAACACGAATGCTCTTCGAGCAGGCTCTTTATGATTGCGAGGCGGAAGGGCTGAGCATTTCATTGTTGTTCGGGCATGCACCGGATGCAATGATTGCGGCCGATATCGTGCTGGTCGCCTCCGGTACGGCGACCCTTGAATGTGCCTTGCTCAAGCGTCCCATGGTGATTACCTATCGTCTGAATCAACTTACCTGGTGGATGATGAAGCGCAAAAGTTATCTGCCGTATTTTGGTTTGCCGAATATTTTGTGCGGGCGGTTTGTTGTCCCTGAAATCATGCAGGATGATGCAACAGCTGAAAATCTCTCCCAGGCGCTGCTCAATTTGTTAAATGATCAGGATGCTATTGCCCAGCTCGTAGAGACGTTTACGGCGCTACATCACATCTTGCGACAAAATACTGCACAGAAAGCGGCTGCAGCGATTCTGCCCTACTTGCTATAGGCATAAAAGCCATCTCACGCGGAGGCGCGGAGAACGCGAAGAAAAACAATAACTTGATATTCAAATCACCGACTAGAGCCTGGAGGTTCTATCGTAAAATAAACTTACTATTTTTTTGTGAAGATTTTATATTTGCTTTGCTCCGCGTTCTCCGCGTTCTCCGCGTTCTCCGCGTCTCCGCGTGAATAAGGTTTTTCGATGGTATAGAAAATGACTCAATCAGTTATTCTGGTATGCGGTGTAGATGAAGCCGGGCGCGGGCCGCTGGCAGGACCTGTCAGCGCTGCGGCGGTAATCCTCGACGTATCCAATCCCATTCCCGGCTTGAATGACTCCAAGAAGCTTTCTGAAAAACAACGCGATTTACTGGCTCCGCTGATTAAGCAGCGTGCGCTGGCCTGGGCGATAGCTTACGCATCGGTGGAAGAAATCGATCAGCTTAATATTTTACAAGCATCGCTGCTGGCCATGAAACGTGCGGTGCTTGCTTTAAATATTCAGCCGGAATTAGTGCTGGTTGACGGTCTTTATTGTCCTGATACAGGCATTAACAGTCAGGCTATCGTTCAAGGCGATAGCAAAGTTGCCGCTATTTCCGCCGCCTCCATTCTTGCCAAAACAGCCCGCGATGCGTTGATGCTGCAATTGCACGAGCAATATCCAGTCTACGGTTTTGACTCGCACAAGGGTTATCCTACGGCAGCCCATGTCCTGGCTTTGCGGGAACACGGTGTGTCAGTTGTTCATCGTCGCAGTTTTAAACCTGTCAGATTGTTAATAGCAGAAAACTGCCTGTTCAAGGTTGAATGAGATTGCGCTCAACAGGAAGCTGGCGGATTACATCGCGATTAAAAAACCATCAACCCGATGAAAAAACGATGATTCAGGAACGTACCGCATCATTTATAGTGCAAGAGTCATGAATGCGGTGTATGTTTTTCATGCTTTTCAAAAAAAGACCCAAATTACTTCAAAACGCGACATCGATATTGCCAAAGATCGTTACGCGCAATTAATGAGAGGTGAAAAATGACCACAATCGATCAGTACTCAAGCGTGTGGGATGCGATTTCCGATACCCCTGAACAAGCAGCTAACCTCCGAGCTCGGTCAGAAATTATGCAGAAAATTTCTGACATCATAAAAGAAAAAGGCTGGACCCAAACCGAGGCAGCTGCGCGTTGCGGGGTGACGCAACCAAGAGTCAACGATTTATTACGTGGTCGCGTATCTCGATTTTCGCTTGATGCACTTGTAAATATGTCCACCGCTATTGGCCGCCGCGTTCATATTGAACTTGAGGAAATGGAAGTAGCCTGACTGCAATTATTTATTTGTCTCAATGACTGCTTTATACCGTGCAATAATTGAAGGTCGATTGGCCGGTACGTGCCATAACCGGTCCATCAAGACAGGGAATTTGTTGATAGAAACCAGACCCTCGCGGTTTGCTACAAAGTTCACACTGAACTGCCTTCAAGAATCTCTATTGGCAAGCAACGAAATATCAAAGTTCTATTGCCGTGATTGATTTCAGGGGGGATTACTCCCCAATCCTTAGGCGGAACTAAGAATTTTCCAATAGCGCCCAAAGCATAGGGGCGTATCTGGTTGCTGACGGTGTGCGCCAAAAGTGCGCGTGAAAATATTGCCGTTTCAACATTGAATGCGGGAGATTGCCGAAAACGCTGTTGCGCGTTGCCGAAGCACACCCTGAAATACTGCGGGAATTAGCGGTTTAATTTATCTGAGGATTTTAAGGTGTCGGACTTGCGCCTATAAATTCCTTTGTGGGCAATAAAAACGATGCGGTAAAACCAGTTGTGCCATCAGCCCGAGTCGTTCGACTGGCGATTGCGTAGCGCGAATCCCCACCCGCTGGGAAAACTGGATGATGTAAATTTCATGCAGGTATGCGAGCGGTTCAACCAGATCATTCAGCTAGCCTGAGCCGGTATGTATATTTAAGAGGCAGGTCTCCGGCGAAAAACGGGAGAACTCTCCTCTCCCGCTTGAACCTTGCACCTTGAGCCTTGCACCTGCTTTTACCTTGAACCTGATTAAATATTGGAATGTTAGACCTGACTCCTACTGTGCGGAATAACCCCTACTGTGCGGAAGTTTCCCGTGACTTGGGAAAGTTTCCCGTTGCTCGGAAAAACTTCCCGTGGCTCGGAAAAATTTCTCTTGGCTCGCGAAAATTTCTTGTGGCTCGGAAAATTTTCCCGTGTCTTGGAAAAATTTCCCGTGGCTTGGAAAAATTTCCCGTAGCTCGCGAAAATTTCCCGTGGCTTGGAAAAATTTCCCGTGGCTCGGAAAAATTTCCCGTAGCTCGCGAAAATTTCCCGTAGCTTCGAAAAATTTCCCGTGGCTCGCGAAAATTTCCCGTGGCTTGGAAAAATTTCCCGTGGCTCGCGAAAATTTCCCGTTGCTTGGAAAAATTTCCCGTAGCTTGCGAAAATTTCCCGTGGCTCGGAAAAATTTCCCGTGGCTCGGAAAAATTTCCCGTGGCTTGGAAAAATTTCCCGTGG
>CAIWRI010000080.1 GCA_903915035.1 uncultured Nitrosomonadales bacterium
ATACCCGTCCACGTAAGTCACTCGGTTTCAAATGTCCGGTTGAACTGTTCATGCCAGACGCTTTTGACTTTAAGCTACATCACGCAGCACTTTTTGCACTTGGTGCTTGAAACCGCCAGGTAATACCAACCGCCTGCGTGGCTTCAATCCATCGTTGTGGCGAGAGGACAAAATAGTTGCTTCCCGCTTCATTTCTAAACCTCTCGAATTCGAGAGGTTTAACTGCGGCGAATTCGCCACAATTGGATTCGATATGGCTCATAGCTGAAACCCCATCATTTTCAAATGCGCTTCGACGCGGGCGTTCAGAGCGGCGACATCAGCTGCCAATTGCGGCAGCGGCGTGGCATAGCGTTCTGCGAGTTCGCGGATGCGGGAGGTTAAGGCTTGTGATACGCGGTCAAGCTCGGTCTGCACGTCAGCCGCCAGCGTGGTGAGCCATTTGTCATCGACCACCAGAGTACGGATATCCTCGATGCTGAGATTGGCATATTGCGTTGCAACCTTCGCATCCAGCAGCTTTTGTGCTTCCTTCACCTGTCTGTTGGCAGCAGATTCCTGTTCGATGAGGGCGAGGTAGGCATTGAGCAACTTACGTTCGTCGGTCTCAATGGATAATTGAGAATTGATAGTTGATAATGAGTCGCTTCGATTAGGTTTCGTTGTCAATTTTCCATTATCAACTATCCATTGTTTGATGCTGGCGCGGGTCAGTTTGCCTTTGTCGTTTTTGGCCTCGGCTAACAGTCCCTCTTCTCCGCCATGCTCTTCGTCCAGCTCTTCCAGTTGACGGGTGATGGCATCGCGTGCGGCTTCGAGTTGCTCTATCGCCTCAAGTTCTTGCGCAAAGTATCGGGCGACAATGAGTGCCGCCGGTATCAGCCCGTTGCCCGCATCGTTACCTGCCTGCCAGCCGTCAGCCGTAATCAAATAGACATCGTCCTGCATGACGTCCGACCAATAGCTCATCAGGTGCTGATACACATCGTATTTGTCTATCAGCCGCACGCCAGAAAAGGTTTGCAGCAAGTCTTCTGACAGCAGGGCTATCAAGGTTTTTGGATGCGTATCGTTAACGGGAAGCACGCGTAGCGATTCGTTTGCCCCCTCGCCCGCGACCCGGGAGAGGGTTGAGGAGAGGGCTTTCAGTCGGGCGATGTTGTTCGCGCGCCATTGCTGGAACAGGATGCTGACTGATTGCGTATAGCTGACAAATTCGGGATGAGCAAAGATGGTGGGTTTTAATTGAGAATGGACAATGGATAGTTGAGAATAGCCTTGGCGACCGGACTCAAACAGCACCGATTTCAGTCCGGGCAGCACTGACCAATATTTATCCAAAGCTTCCACATCCGCGTTAGGGATGCCACCCTTCAAGTGCGCAGCGATGTCTTGCAGGTCTTCCGCTTCCGAGCTGTCGATATAGCGGGGGATATTCAGGTTGTAGTCGTTGGCCTTGATTTCCGTCATGCCGACCATGCGCGAAAATTTAGGAATTTCCAATTGCTTGTTGAACACATCGACGATTTTGTGGATGTCCTGATGGCGCAAACGGTTCTTGTTGCCGTCCTTCACAAAGCCACGGCTGGCATCCATCATGAATAAACCGCTGCGACCGGCGGCATTTCCCTTGTCCAGCACGATGATGCAGGCGGGGATGCCCGTGCCATAAAACAGATTGGCAGGCAGGCCGATGATGCCCTTGATGTAGCCGCGACGGATGATATTTCGGCGGATGACCCCTTCGGCATTGCCACGGAATAGCACGCCATGCGGCAAAATCACCGCACCACGACCGGTACTCTTGAGCGAGCGGATGATGTGCAGCAGGAAAGCGTAGTCGCCGTTTTTGTCGGGAGGTATGCCGTCGACAAAACGCTCATACAAATCGTTGGCAGGGTCAAAGCCGTTGCTCCACGCCTTGGTGGAAAATGGCGGATTGGCCACTGCAAAATCGAATGTTTTAAGGCCACCCTCCTTGTCCTTGAAATGCGGGCCGGACAGGGTATTGTCCTGCCAGATTTCAGCCGTCGGGTTGTTGTGCAAAATCATGTTCATCTTGGCTAACGCGGCGGTCGCGTTATCCATTTCCTGCCCGTAGATGGTGACACCGGTTTGAGCTTCATCCGCCGCCTTCAGCAACAGCGAACCGGAACCGCAGGCCGGGTCATAAATAGTCTGGCTTTGACGGGTGGCGGCATTGATGCCAATGACCTTCGCCATGATGGTCGAGACCTCTGCCGGTGTATAGAACTGCCCCTTGCTCTTGCCAGACTCGGTGGCGAAGTGGCGCATCAGGTATTCGTAGGCATCGCCCAGGATGTCGTCACCCTCGGCGCGGTTGTTGCTGAAGTTCAGGCCAGGGGAATCGAAGATGCTGACCAGATTGGACAGGCGGTCTTGCATGTCCTTGCCCTTGCCCAGTTTGTCGGCATCGTTGAAGTCGGCAACGTCAATCACGCCTTTCAGGTCATTGGCTTCGGCAAACCGCGCAATAATCTTGTTTAACTTGTCGCCGATTTCCTTGTCGCCCTTGAGCGCCAACATATCCTTGAAGCTGCCGCCTTCTGGCACCTCAATCAGCGCATCGGGCTGACCGGCATACTTATCCGACACGTATTTGACGAACAGCAGCACCAGCACGTAATCTTTATACTAGCTGGCATCCATGCCGCCACGCAGTTCGTCACAACCGCGCCATAAAGAGCTATACAGTTCGGATTTCTTGATTGCCATGCGTGTTTTTCTGATTCGTTATTTAATGCAGTTGCGAATTATGAGCTGTTTCGGTTTTTTTAGGGTAAAGAACCTCAAACTGGATACCCAAAGGTGAAGGCATTTGCGTGCAAACTTCGTGTTTCGTGCGCAAACCTTACTTAACAGAAGGGCGAGTATGGCAGGCAATCAGGTGATTCAATTTGCCGTTGAGCTAAAGACTAATTGCCATAGGGCGCGGGAGGAAACAGCAATTACCAGTTTTTCAAACGATGCCACACTAATTTTATGATCAACCGTCATATTCCGCTTTCAAAATTATGTGCAATTCGTACCATCGCCAGCGTGTCCCGTTCGCAATATAGCAACAGGGCATTCTGCAATTGTTGACGGCGCTCCGGCAAAGTTTCTGCTTGCATGATTTCAGCAAAGGCTTCTTGCGCCTTGCCGCCATTAGCCACTTCCAGATTGTCATACGCTAAATCGGGCGCAATTGTCGGCAGCACAGCCTTGATTGACCAGGAACCGCGCATATCGGGATGATAATAATGCTCGCGCGCTATCGGCAATAAATCGACAAGCCGATCAATCGCGGCTTCCAGTGCTGGTGCCAGATCAGGATAATAATCGGCCAGTTCCTGCATCCGGCTGCGCTCAAATGATACGTTATAAACAAACACAGGTCCGTCCGTGCCCACGGCCTCGATTAAACTCGTCGCGAAGGTGCGGCGCGGATCACTTTGCCCATCAGCTAAAAATGCACAATGCGTCATCACGCCCTTGGCTGTTTCTATATGGCAAGACCATTGAAATGGCACCTGCATATAGGGGCGTGTGCCTGCCCACACTGGCACGGCAGGGTTGATGGTCTCAAAGTCGACGTAATAGCGTGGATAAGGGAGTGCTGCAATTTGTTTGCCTGCTTCTGGATTCAGCACAGCTTGCCCACTTTTTGTTACTTGCCAGACACGCTTATGTTTCCAGCTTTCCATGCGTTCTTCAGGCACGTCACGCAGGTCGGTGTAGCCCTCAGTGCGCAAAGTGGCCGCCAATGTACCGCCATACGGTAGGACTTCAGGTGGAAATGAATTTTCAATTTCAACTTTTGGCGAACAATAGCCATAAAACGGGCACTCGAACGGCGTGTCGCATTGAGCGCCGGGAGCTATACACGGTTCGTCAGCGGACAATGTTTCACGCGCAGCGTTGATCCAGTCAGGCACTTCTGCGCACATGTCGGCGATCTGATTGGTAATGTCGGCGTAGTGAAACAGCCCCTGATAATCGCCATCGCCCGGATAAACGAATGAATTATCAATGTGTGC
>CAIWRI010000081.1 GCA_903915035.1 uncultured Nitrosomonadales bacterium
ATGGCGGATTTGTACCGCGCCTGATACTGCCGTTGTCGGTCTCCTACGACCATCGCGTGATCGACGGCGCAGCGGCGGCACGTTTCACCCGCTTCCTCGCGATGGTTCTAACTGACATACGCAGACTGGCACTGTAACATTTGCTATAAAACTCAGGGTTTTCCCTTTTACCGGACAGCCCTGAGCGTCTTGTGCAGCATCCAAGGTAGTCTGCCTCCCGGCAGACAGTGGGTTAGTTAAGCATTTTCAGCTTTTTACCCGAGGCGATGCAAGCCTATGCAATTATTTTTTCACCGGCGAACAGCTGCGCTATTGTTTCCCGTTCGCGCACCAGATGCACGGTCTTACCATCCACCATCACTTCAGCGGCACGCGGACGGGTGTTGTAATTAGAACTCATGCTCATTCCGTAAGCACCGGCTGACATCACCGCCAGCAGCGACTGTGGCGCAATGGACAGTTCGCGTGACCGGCCGATAAAATCCCCCGTTTCACAGATGGGCCCCACCACATCGTAAACAGCCGCCGCGGTTTCATCGCAAAGCACAGGCACAATTTCGTGATAGGCCTCATACAGAGCAGGACGCATCAAATCGTTCATCGCCGCATCGACGATGGCAAAATTTTTCTCCTCACCGGGCTTGATATATTCAACCCGAGTTAATAACACCCCGGCATTGCCAACCAGTACACGCCCGGGTTCCAGAATCAACTTCTGAGTACGACCCTGCAAAGCACCCAGTAGCTCAGCCACGTAATCAGCTATCGCAGGCGGCGTTTCATCGCGGTAACAAATGCCCAATCCCCCGCCGAGATCCAGATGTTCCAGCACAATACCCTCCGCTGCCAGTTCATCCACCAGCAACAACACTTTTTCAATTGCTGCGATAAACGGACTGGTTTCAGTCAATTGTGAGCCGATGTGGCAGTCCATCCCTGTGATGCGCAGGTTACTCAAAGCCGCCGCCTTGCGGTATAACGCAATGGCATCGGTATAAGCCACGCCGAATTTATTTTGTTTCAACCCTGTGGAAATATAAGGATGAGTCTTGGCATCGACGTCCGGATTCACGCGCAAACTGATCGCGGCAGTTTTCCCCATGCTGCCGGCTACCCGGTTCAAACGTTCAAGTTCGGCAGCGGATTCAACGTTAAAACACAAAATATCCGCCATCAGCGCCATACGCATTTCAGCCTCAGTCTTGCCCACGCCGGAAAATACCACTTTACGCGCATCCCCGCCGGCACAAAGCACACGCTGTAATTCGCCACCCGATACGATATCAAAACCGGCACCCAGTCTGGCAAACACATTTAATATCGCCAGATTGGGATTGGCTTTGACCGCGTAACAAATAAGATGCTCCCGGGCTTGCAATGCATTGGAAAATTGCTGATATCCTGCCGTCAATGCCGCTCGCGAATAGACGTAACAGGGTGTACCATACTGCGCTGCAATGTCGGTTAACGCCACTTGCTCGGCATGCAGTTGATCGTTTTGAAGGTTAAATTGTTTGGTCATTATTATTTTTCAGTTGGAATGGCAGGAACCGCAGGAGCAAGCTCGGGAACAGACTTCGTCACTACAGGCCTTTGCGACACCGGCATGATCAGCGGACCTTTCCGTCCGCAACCTTGCAAAGAGATGCCTATACACAGGATAATGGCAAACGAGACTTGATAGCGCATAAAAACTTCCCCGATTTTTTAAAGTTCGAGATTATAAAGGTTTCCCATGAATGAAAGTGAATTCAACCAACTGGCCGATGCTGCAATGGACAGAATCGAAACCGCCTCAGATGAATGTGGTGTTGATATCAATCGCAGCGGCAACGTGCTGGAAATTGAATTCGACAATGGATCAAAAATCATCATCAACCGGCATGACATCAACAAGGAAATCTGGGTTGCCGCCAAATCCGGCGGATTTCATTTTGCCTGTCAGGATGGCATCTGGCATAGCCTGCGCGATCAAAGCGAGTTATTCCAACTGTTAATTGCGCTATTTGCGGCACAGGGCGAGCACATTCGTTTTTGATGTAACTACCGTTAAGCGACAACCTTTCAGGCAATCGTTCAGGCAATCGTCCGCAAAATAGCCGGCGTTGCCCGTCATGGCACAACGCCGGTTCTTTATACTTGCGCTTTATACCGGTGACTTACGCTTTCAACGCGACAAAAACTTCTTCGAGCATTTTTTTGGCATCGCCAAACAGCATGCGGTTGTTCTCTTTATAAAACAAAGGATTGTCCACGCCGGCGTAGCCTGCTGCCATGCTGCGTTTCATCACGATAGAGGTCTTTGCTCGCCAGACTTCCAGCACCGGCATGCCGGCAATGGGACTGGAAGGATCGTCCTGGGCTGCCGGATTGACGATGTCGTTAGCACCAATCACCATGGCAACATCCGTTTCCGGGAAGTCCGCATTGAGTTCATCCATCTCCATCACGATGTCGTAAGGCACCCGGGCTTCGGCCAGCAGCACATTCATGTGTCCTGGCATACGGCCTGCCACAGGATGAATGCCGAAACGCACGTTGATGCCCTTTTCGCGCAGCAATTTGGTGATTTCAAAAACCGTGTGTTGCGCCTGAGCCACGGCCATGCCGTATCCTGGCACAATGATCACGCTCTTGGCTTCCAACAACAATTCTGCTGTCTCAATCGCACTGACAGACACCACTTCGCCGGCAGGCGTCGCATCACCGTCAACTTTCTTGGTCAGCTTCGCACCGCCGAAGCCGCCTGCGATCACACTGAGGAAGTTGCGGTTCATCGCCCGACACATGATGTAGGACAGAATCGCGCCGGAGGACCCGACCAGCGCGCCCACCACGATCAACAGATCATTATTCAACATGAAGCCGGTTGCCGCCGCGGCCCAACCTGAGTAGCTATTCAGCATCGACACCACCACCGGCATATCGGCACCACCGATGGCCATCACCATATGTATGCCGAACAGCAGAGCGATGACGGTCATCAGGCTAAGCGCCAGCATCCCCGCACTAATAGATTCAACATGCATGAACTGCCAGCCGAACGCGATCACCAGCAGCAGTCCGGCCAGATTCAGCAAATGTCGCCCGGGCAGCAACAGCGGTTTGCCGCCGATCTTGCCCGACAGTTTACCAAATGCAATTAAGGAGCCGGCAAAAGTCACCGCACCGATCAAAATCCCCGCATAGACTTCGAGCTCGTGGATAGATTTTTCAGCGCCGGACAAGTTCAAGGCCGCCACAGGATCAATATCGTTGGCGTAACCCACCACCATCGCGGCCAAGCCGACCAAGCTGTGCATCAGGGCGACCAGTTCCGGCATCTGCGTCATTTGCACCTTGCGGGCAGCGTAGAGTCCGATACTGCCACCGGCCAGCATCGCGGCCATGATCCAGGGCAGACCCGCCAGCGTGACATGCGGCCCTGCCACCGTGGCCAGTACGGCGATGCTCATGCCAAGCATGCCGTAGAGATTGCCACGCCTTGAGGACTCAGGACTGGACAGGCCACCCAGACTTAGAATAAAAAGTATGATCGCGGCAATATATGAAACGGTTACCAGGCTTGCAGACATAATAATTTATCCTTATTTACGGAACATGGCCAGCATGCGCCGGGTAACAGCGAAGCCACCGAACATATTGACAGAAGTAAGCGCGATACCCGCCACTGCCAAAGCCCGTATCAAGCCATCCGGACGAGCCAGGCCTTCAGTCAGTGGCGGTGCGATCTGCACCAGTGCACCGATGGCGATGATGCTGGAAATCGCATTGGTGACGCTCATCAACGGGGTATGCAGGGCGGGCGTGACGTTCCACACTACCATATAACCTACGAAACAGGCGAGCACGAACACGGTGAAGTGGCCTAAGAAAGCGGCCGGTGCGTAAGCGCCGATGAGCAGAAACAGCAGGGCAGCAGCAAGAAACAGCGCAGCCGTTTTACCTGCCGGGGCAGGCGCAGCACTGCTGCCATGCGCAGGAGCAGGTTTAGCACTAACTGCCGGCTTAGCCGCAGGTAATTTCAGTGCAGGCGCAGGCCAGGTGATTTCGCCGTTATTAATTACCGTCAGGCCGCGAATCGCATCGTCTTCCATGTTGACGTTGATGATGCCGTCACGAGTCTTGCACAACTCTTCAGCCAGACGGAACAGATTATTGCCGTACAGCGTGGAAGACTGACGCGCTAAGCGACTGTTCAAATCGGTGTAGCCTACGATGGTCACGCCGTGCTTCACCACCACGCAGCCCGGCTCGGTCAGTTCGCAATTACCGCCACGTTCCGCAGCCATATCAACGATAACGCTACCCGGACGCATAGCCTGCACCATTTCGGCGGTAATCAGTCTGGGCGCGGGACGACCGGGAATTAACGCGGTGGTAATGATGATATCGACTTCGCGGGCTTGTTTCGCGTACATCTCGCGCTGCGCCTGCAAGAAGCCCTCGGACATTACCTTGGCGTAGCCACCGCCACCGCAGCCTTCTTCTTCATACTCGACTTTGACAAATTCGCCGCCCAGCGATTTGACCTGATCGGCAACTTCCGCACGGGTGTCGTTGGCACGCACGATGGCGCCAAGTCCTGCCGCAGTGCCAATTGCAGCTAAGCCTGCAACACCTGCGCCGGCGATGAATACCTTAGCTGGCGGCACTTTGCCCGCAGCGGTAATCTGACCGTTGAAGAATCGTCCAAACACGTTAGCGGCCTCAATCACCGCCCGGTAGCCTGCGACCCCGGCCTGCGAGGTCAACGCATCCATCTTCTGAGCGCGGGACAACTGACGCGGGAGACAGTCGATAGCAAGCACTGTAGCGTGCTTCGCGGCCAGTTGTTGCATTAGTTCAGGATTTTGCGCAGGCCAGATGAAGCCGATCAATATACCACCAGCACGCATCAACTCGACCTCGCTGCTGGTCGGGACGGTCACCTTGAATACGATATCGGATTCAGCCCACAGGTTTGCCGCATCGGCCACGATTTGCGCGCCTGCGGTGCGATAAGCTTCATCACTGAAATTCGCCGCATCTCCCGCACCCGATTCGACCGCGACAGTAAAACCCAGCTTGATGAGTTTTACCACAATTTCCGGCACGGTCGCGACGCGCTTCTCGCCCGCATATGTTTCCACAGGAATGCCTATCCGCATTTTTATCTCCTTTTTTATCGCGCCCAAAACCCCGGCTGCTGCCGGATTCTATTCAATGCGCGATTATACCGATTCTCAGCAAACATAAAACCCCACTATAATCGTACTCCTGATTCAACTATCACAAGTTTATTCTATGCCCTCATTTATCCGGGTTTTACCCGAACTTTTGATCAACCAGATCGCCGCCGGCGAAGTGATCGAACGCCCTGCTGCGGCCTTAAAAGAACTACTGGAGAACAGCCTCGATGCGGGCGCTACGGATATCTCCGTACAACTGGAACAGGGTGGCATCAAACTATTACGGGTACGCGACAATGGACGCGGTATTGCACGAGAGGAACTGGCACTGGCACTGATGCGTCACGCCACCAGCAAGATTGCTTCTTTAGATGACTTGCAAAATGTTGCCAGCATGGGGTTTCGCGGCGAGGCTCTAGCCAGCATTGCTGCCGTAGCACAACTGACTTTAACCAGCAGAACCTGCGAAGCTGAGCATGGCTGGTCGATTGAAGCCATCGACGGGCATCTGAGTGATCCGCAACCCGCCAGCGGACCGCAGGGCAGCACGATTGAAATACGCGAGTTGTATTTCAATACGCCGGCGAGACGTAAATTCCTTAAATCGGATGCAACCGAATTCGCTCATTGCGAAGAAGCCTTCAAGCGCATCGCCCTGTCGCGCCCCGATGTCAGCTTTTCGCTGCAACACAATGGACGTATGGTGTGGCAACTAGCGTCAGGAATGAGGAGCGAAAATAGAGGATCGGGGAGTGATAATGAAACCGAAAATCCGCAAACAGAAAACGGACTCAGAAATGCCGCGCTAAAGCGAGTCGCTGCTCTGCTAGGCAATGAATTCGGCAATGCCGCCGTGCCTGTTTCACGCACAGCTGCCAATCTGACCTTGCATGGCCTGGCTGCCCTGCCCGCTTATTCCCGCAGCACAAGAGATGCG
Organism: uncultured Nitrosomonadales bacterium; assembly: GCA_903915035.1. Lineage (GTDB taxonomy): Bacteria > Pseudomonadota > Gammaproteobacteria > Burkholderiales > Gallionellaceae > Gallionella. The sequence goes on from CAIWRI010000081.1 coordinate 6,109, forward strand.
CAATATTTTTTCGTTAACGGTCGCTTTGTGCGCGATAAAGTGGCCAGCCACGCGCTGCGCCAGGCATATCAGGACATCCTGCATCATCAGCGCCATCCGGCTTTCGTACTATTTTTAGAGCTGCCGCCTGAGCAAGTTGATGTCAACGTGCATCCGGCCAAGAGTGAAGTGCGCTTTCGCGAAGGCCAAGGCATACATCAGTTCATTTTTCACACCCTGCAACAGGCACTGGCAACGCCCGAACTTTCAGGCGTGGAAGTGCATAATACTGCCAATAAAAATCCCTTTGTCATACCTGTGCAACAGAAAATTCCGCTCAGTGCTGCCCAGCTAAAAACATCATATCAGCTGTGGGAAGCACAGACAGGAAGTGGCAAGTGGCAAGTGGCAAGCGGCGAAGCCGTCAGCAGCAAGGGCGAAGCGGAGCATAGCGAGGCGCTACAGCGACTGTCTACTCACGACTTCCCGCCGCCCGCTGACCATTTACCACGGCCCACTCACGACTCTCCACTTCTAGGTTTCGCCCTAGCACAACTCTCCGGCGTGTATATACTCGCACAAAACGATCATGGACTGATCGTGGTGGACATGCATGCGGCACATGAACGCATTGTCTATGAAAAACTCAAAAATTCGATGGATACCGAGTGCATCAGCACGCAACCGCTGCTAATCCCGGTGACGTTTCATGCCGATGCCATAGATGTTGCAAGCGTGGAAGCTGAACAGGATGCATTGCTCAAACTGGGTTTTGACATTGCGCCACTGTCACCCGTCACGCTGGCGATACGCGCCATGCCCGCATTGCTCAAGCAGTCTGAGGCTGAAGCCGCTGCTCGCGAAGTTTTACACGAATTGCGTGAATTCGGCGGCAGTCGCGTGATGACAGAACGCCGCAATGACGTACTCTCGAGCCTGGCCTGCCACGGTGCGGTTCGCGCCAATCGCATTCTGAGCACACCTGAAATGAATGCGCTGCTGCGCGAAATGGAACAGACTGAACGCTCCGGGCAATGCAACCACGGTCGCCCTACCTGGTTCCAGATGTCCATGAGTGAACTGGACAAGCTGTTCATGAGGGGAAAATAGGCCAATCACGCTACCCCGTATAGCACCTAAAAAGAAGGACGGGGCTGGCGTGACTCTCGGCAGATGACATTGCAAACAGTCAAATCTATACGACAGGCAATAACGGCATACGCTTTAGTGGCCGGAATACCGACGATCCGGTCGTATAGGCCAAATGGTATAGGCCAAAAGGCATATTGCAATTCGATATCGTGATGCTTTAAAGTGCAATTCTTGCTGCAGATGAGCATAAAATTCGCTTAACACAAGTTCAATCCGGAGATAAATCATGATAAATAGCAAACCGTTACCCGCAAATAAACCCGACACCGATGCGAATATTCCGCAGCACCCCTTTCATATAGAATTCAAGCCGGGTTCACCGGTGCGTTCGCCCGGCATTTTAATTCGCATAAACAATATGATTGAGCGCATCAAATCAAGTGACGGCTACACGGAAGCCATCGGACGTGATCTGTGCATTATTGACGGCCAGAAGTTGCCGTCGCAGCCGGCGACGAAACTATCCCTCACCATAGCAAGGATTGAAGGACGCAAAAAAGTCAAGTTAATTTTCAGCAAGCTCAATCACGATGGCATTTCACTTGAAACGCGCCGCAACAATGGCCGCTGGGAGTTTTTGTGTATTGTGATGACTAAACCCTGGTATGACGAGCGCCCCTTGCTGAATGCTGCAACCCCGGAAATACGCGAATATCGGGCTACCTGGTGGGATAACGACAAAGCGAACGGTGACTTTTCCACGATACAAAAAATTACCCTCGCACCCTAACAGGCACAATGACATTGTTCGGGATGCGGCCCTGGCATCCCGATTTTTTAACGTCCCACATGTCAAACTTATCGGCAACATTACTCAAGTTTATTCAGCACTACTTTAAATGGTCGAGATACAATAGGCGCTTTTGCACAGGCATCATGACAGGCTTGAAAAACCGAATATGTACTATCCAGTTGTGCCGGTTAAAGCCCGCTTTCAATATCCGTTTTTTATCATTCCTGCATGAAGTTACTGCCAGACCGGCAAACTTTAAAGACGTGCGCGGCTCCTCATGGCATCGCGTATTTGTACAGGCAACCGGTCACCGCCGCGCCGTACTTGCCGGCATTATCAAAGCAACAAGGAACTCACATGCCCCCTGAATCCGCAATCCGTCATTCGCAATCCGCAATTAATTTGCCCCCGGCTATCTTCCTGACGGGTCCTACTGCCAGCGGCAAAACCGGCGTAGCCGTTGAACTGTTGCAAACGTTTCCTGTAGAGATCATTAGCGTAGATTCAGCGCTGGTCTATCGGGGTATGAATATCGGTACCGCAAAACCAGATGCACAAACATTAGCTGCCGCGCCGCATCACCTGATTGACATTATTGACCCGACGGCAGCCTATTCAGCCGCCGCATTTCGCCGGGACGCACTCAAACTGATGAATGAGATCACCGCACGCGGCAAAATTCCGCTGTTAGTCGGCGGCACGATGTTGTACTTCAAAGCCTTGCGTGAAGGACTGAGTGATCTGCCAGTTGCCGATGCTGCTGTG
>CAIWRI010000082.1 GCA_903915035.1 uncultured Nitrosomonadales bacterium
GTATGAGGGCTCACTGGATCACGTTTCAATCCTCGCCCGCCACTGAGGACGGGCACTCCAATATAATCGCGAAGCATGGCGTTGATTTTTCCGTTTCAATCCTCGCCCGCCACTGAGGCCGGGCGCTACAGCCCGCGTATAACGCCATGATTTTCGACGTTAATAAACGCGCTTTGCGCGAACCTCCGGATTTACTACCTCCGGCCATTCGCACAATCCAAAAACGAATAAAAAAGTCCTTATTCGTCAATACATTAAAAACAACGCGAACCTGCTGCGTTTGAGTCGTCGCTACAGGTTCGCGCGTCATATTACCAGAGCCCCTTCAAAATCAACAGCATGAAATTTACCATACTCCTTGATATGCAAGTCAACAGGTTCAGTCAAACGATATAAACGCAGGCTATCTTCCTTTAATTCAATCTCACCTAGCAAGCGCCGCTCCAGTATTTCCAGCTGCATCTGATCAATCCTGCATTCAAAAACTGAATTTTGTACCCGCTGACCGATACTCTCGCACACCTTTGCCACCCGACGCAGGCGTTTTCGTCCGGCAGCGGTCACCGTCGATACGTCATAAGTGATGATAATCATCATGGCGGTTAACGAGCCAGAAAAGGCAAATAGCCTTCCATATCACCGCGCAGCGTGCGTGCCATGAAGCGCGCCTGCAGCAACGGCAACAGACCGATCGGTACTTTGATATCCAGCAGCGGATGCATGATTTCTTCCTGCTTACGCTCCTGGTATGCGATTACTACGGTACGACGCGCATCGCCTTCGAGCAGTACCGCACCGCCTTCCCGTTCAGAAAAATCGCCCGGGCCAATCTGCCCGCGATTAATCAAGGTAAGCGCCAAGCGATCTGCGAATATCGCTCTAAACTCTTCCATTAAATCAAGCGATAATGCGGCACGGCCGGGACGAACAGCATGTAAAAATCCGAGCTGAGGATCAAGCCCTACCGCCTCCAGCGCAGAGCGGCAATCATTCATCAACATGGAATAGAGAAACGATAACAGCGCATTAAAGCGGTCGCGTGGTGGTCGCCTGCTGCGCCCGTTCATGCCGAAGTATACGCGGGCTTCGCGCTTAACCAGTAAAGGGAGTGCTGCAAAATAATTTCTGGCCGCATCCCCTTCAATACCGCGTAACTGGTCCAGATCAGTGGCATGAGGCAAATTGCGGATGGAACTGGCGAGCGAGCCTGCGGCTGCCGTCATCGCCGCACCATCTTGTGCGTCAGCTGCCTCGCGTGCACCGCGCAATAAAATCTGACGCGAGTTTCGCAACTTTCCGGCAATCGCACTTTGCGCGATAGTCAGTGCAAATTTCTCATCCAATGCTAACTTATGTTGCGCTTGCCTGAGCAGGATATTGCCGGAAACCGGGCCTTCCAGACGCGCCTTAAAACGCCCGTTTCCATCCAGCAACACCAGCGCAATGCCATCACCTGCACAGCGGTGCATCAGGGCCGGCGACAACATGATGTTACCCAGACATACCACACTACCCAGATGATGTAATGGCACCTGCAATTTTTTCACGTGCTCTACATCTACCCGCAGCGTGTCATTCTCCAGATGAAGATAAGCATTTTGCGTCATCACATACAGAGTATTTTGAATCTGGCGCGCCATATTTACATTACCTCCGGATTGAACAAATTTTTCATAAGCGCATGCTGAGCCGCTTGTTCGGCGAGCGCTTCCGGCTGGCAGATTTCTTTCAACGAGCATTCCTTACAGCGTGCATCATTGGCGGGCGGCGGCAACTTTCCGAAATCCAGCATGGAACGAATGGCGCTTACCGTCGCTTTCACCATCTCGCGCAGTTCGGGGGTAATTAGCACCTCCCGGCGACGTCTGGAACCGTGATGATAAATAGCCCCGTGTGTAATGACCTTGTCAGTCATCTCTTCCAGGCACATCGCCTGCGCGGCAAGCTGAATGTCATCGTGGGATTTCTCACGTTTCTTACCATGTTTGTATTCAACTGGATAAATATGCCCGTCGGGATGAAATTCAACCACATCGCATTTACCGATCAACCCCAATGTATCGGACCATACCGGCAAGGCACGCTCTTCGCGTACTCCTTCGAACGTTTCGTAACCCGGCTCATCCACACGCTCGTGAGCTGCATTGCCGCGCATGGTGTGTACATTTTCCTCGAAGGCTTGTTCCAGATGGATCAAGCCGCACTGGCGTGGGCAATAGCTCCAGTGCTGCAACGCGGAAAGCATGATCAGATTTTCATCAACCAAGGGATTTCAAGGCTATCAATTTTTCGACGTATGTCAGTAAGGCTGACACATTCCGAATCTCCCCGGCGCGGTTGATAGGTTCATCCAGGTCGGCAACACCTTCTTCGTAACGTGCTTGAACAGCGAACAGGGTGTATTGAACCAACGGCCAGAATACCTCGACTTCCGCCCCCTGGTTCTCCAATAGCGAAAACAATCGCGCCAATTCATGGGTTAGCGGGTAGATACCTGATCCGTAGCTACATAGCCATGCTTTCAGTACTTTTTCTACCGCCTGTTGAACGTGAAATCCGAAAATTTCATCGGCAAACAGCGCATTCCCCTGCATACCGAGCAGTGCATTAAAATCCTTATATGCTATGCGTAATAAAGAAGCGGCATGTTCAAGATCAGCCATGTAATACTCTCCCCTCACGGTGCGCACGCCCTACGACATGGTTTAAGGAATCTTTCCAATGTTCAAATTCCTCCCGGCTATACAAGAGAATATCCTTGGAAACGCTCAGCTTCCTTAACGCCATATACAAA
>CAIWRI010000083.1 GCA_903915035.1 uncultured Nitrosomonadales bacterium
GTGTGATTGACCGCACGATGCTGATCTTGGATATTTTTGCGCTGCGCGCGCAAAGCCATGAAGGCAAAGTTCAAGTTGAACTGGCACAACTAAAATATCTGTCTACGCGTCTGGTCGGTATGAATATGGACATGGGGCAGCAGAAATATGCTGTCGGCGCGCGCGGCCCTGGCGAAACTCAATTGGAATTGGACAGGCGCAAGCTGGACAGGCGCGTGCACCTGCTTAACGAGCGTCTAAAGCAACTCAAGCGACATCGTGAGCTGCAAAGAAAGGCGCGCAACAGGTCAGAAGTGCTGTCGATATCTATCGTAGGCTACACTAATGCGGGCAAGTCCACTCTGTTCAATCGCTTAACTAATGCCAACGTTTATGCGGCAGACCAGTTGTTTGCCACGCTGGATACGACTTCGCGCAAGCTGTTTCTGGAAGGGGAAAGCAAGGTTCAGGTGATTTTGTCCGACACGGTCGGATTTATTCGACATCTGCCGCATGGTCTGGTGGCGGCTTTTCGCAGTACGCTGGAAGAAACGACGCATGCCGACCTGTTGTTGCATGTGGTTGATGTAAATAGCCCTGAGCGGCACGATCAAGTCGCTGAAGTCAATAAGGTTTTGACGGAAATAGGCGCTCAAAACATACGCCAGATCGTGGTTTATAACAAAATTGATTTGCAAGAATTACCTTCATCGGTGAAGCGCGATGAATATGGTAAAATTACCAGTATTCATTTAAGCGCAAGAACAGGCGATGGTTTGGATGAATTGCGTGAAGCTTTGATCGAGGTGCGAGACAGCCCCGAAGCTGCTGCGGCTCCTCAGGAGTGGCATCCTCTTAACGATAATTAACTAAAGAATCAACTGAAGGCAGGCAAATTTATGGGATTGAATGATCCGCAATGGGGTAAAAAGAATGGCGGCGGGCCTCCTGATCTGGAGGAGGCATTGCGCAATCTGAATAAAAAAATTGAAGGATTGTTCGCTAAACTATCCGGTAAAAAACCATCCAATGGCGGCCCCGGTAACGGCGGCAGCGGCAAACAGCCGAAAGGTTTTGCCGGCGGCATTGGCCTGATCGTTATCATCGTGCTGCTGATATGGGCTTCAAGCGGCTTTTACATCGTCGATGCAAGTCAGCGCGGTGTGGTTTTGCGTTTTGGTAAATTTGTCGAAGCGACCCAGGCAGGTCCCCGTTGGCATTTGCCGTTTCCAATCGAAACTGTTGAGGTTGTCAGTTTGAGCCAGGTTCGTACCGTGGAAATAGGCTACCGCGAAAACGTAAAGAACAAGATGCTTAAAGAATCTCTGATGCTGACTGATGATGAGAACATCATCGACATTCAGTTTGCAGTGCAGTATTTCTTGAAAGATCCTGCGGATTATTTGTTTAACAACCGTACTCCGGACGAGAACGTGCGTCAGGGAGCTGAAACAGCGATTCGTGAAGTGGTAGGCAAGAGCAAGATGGATTTTGTGTTGTATGAAGGACGCGAGCAAGTTGCGGCTTCGACCACCAAGCTGATTCAAGACATTCTGGATCGCTACAAATCCGGCATTGTGGTGAGCAAGGTGACCATGCAGAACGCGCAACCGCCCGAGCAAGTACAAGCTGCATTTGATGATGCGGTAAAAGCAGGGCAGGACCGTGAGCGTCAAAAGAACGAAGGCCAGGCCTACGCGAATGATGTCATTCCCAAGGCA
>CAIWRI010000084.1 GCA_903915035.1 uncultured Nitrosomonadales bacterium
CTCTCGGTCAGACCATCGAAGTCGAAGAGGGACAGACTATTCTCGACGCAGCTTTGCGTGCCGGGATTTATTTACCGCACGCATGCTGTCACGGACTGTGTGCGACCTGCAAAATACAGGTCGTGGATGGTGAAGTCGATCACGGTGAGTCTTCAACCTTTGCCTTGATGGACTTTGAACGCGAGGAAGGTAAAACGCTGGCCTGTTGTGCACGTCTGGAATGCGACACGGTGATCGAAGCCGAAATCGACGAAGATCCCGATGCCGAAAATCTGCCGGTCGAAGATTATATTGGCGAGGTCGTGCGTATCGAAACTTTGACCCCAACCATACGTGGTATCTGGTTGAAGCTCGATCGGCCGATGCATTTTCAGGCTGGTCAGTATACCAATCTGGAAGTTCCGGCAGTGGATACCCATTCACGTGCCTTTTCGCTAGCCAATGCACCGCAGCTAACTGACATGGTCGAGTTGAATGTGCGCATTGTACCCGGAGGGCAAGTGACCACTTGGCTGCATGAGCATTTGCAAGTCGGAGAAAAATTGAAGTTGTCCGGCCCCTATGGACGTTTCTTCGTCAAAAAATCAGCCAATGTTCCGCTCATTTTCATGGCTGGAGGTTCCGGGCTTTCCAGCCCGAAATCAATGATTGAGGACCTGCTGAATACCGATTGCGAACTGCCCATGACTCTCATCTATGGTCAGCGCAACCGGGCAGAACTTTATTACCATGACGAGTTCACCGAACTGGCTGCCAAAAACCCCAACTTTACTTACGTTCCGGCTTTGTCTCACGAACCGGCTGATTCCAGTTGGGAGGGGGCACGAGGATTTGTGCATGAAGCCGCAAAAGCGCATTTCGAAAATGACTTTCGCGGCCACAAAGCCTATCTGTGCGGGCCACCGGCAATGATCGAGGCTTGTATCTCGACCTTGATGCAGGGACGCCTGTTTGAGCGCGACATCTATATGGAGAAATTCTTCTCGGCTGCTGATGCCTCACAGCAACTCAAAAGCCCATTGTTCAAGAATATCTGAAGCCCGATATTTAAAGACAATCTCCTCAAGGCACCGCTAAAAACTCAACCTGTCAGATAAGGTCCGGGTTTTTAGGGTGCTCTTTTTTTAACATGCCTATGAACCATTTTCAGCAGCCGTAGGATGGGTGAAGCGCAGCGTAACCCATCAATGCCGCAACCAATCCAAGCTAAAACGATGGGTTATCACCCATCCTACTGAAAGCCATTCAGAGGCATATTTTTAAATCAAGCCAGCCAGCTTATGGCTGACAGAATAGTCTAGATCAACAACATGGTTATTAATAAGTGGCGTAAAATATTGACTCTCGAAGGACAATGATCGAGGAATTAATACATGTCGCTTGAACTGGTTTGCCCGGCAGGTAGTTTGACTGCGCTTAAGGCTGCTGTGGATCATGGTGCGGATTGCGTTTACATTGGCTTTCGCTGCAACACCAACGCTCGTGCCTTCGCCGTACTGAATTTCGATATTCCTGCTACCAACGAAGCCGTGCGCTATGCGCATGCCCGCGGCAAAA
>CAIWRI010000085.1 GCA_903915035.1 uncultured Nitrosomonadales bacterium
ATGTTCACCATTTGCCGTAGCAGGGCTTCTTCGTCATTGTTCGAATCAATATGCCAGTCCATTTCGATACCCCCTCAAGCAATCGTTAGAACGTCATTCCACTTTTCGCAACAATGATACACCTGCAGGCATATTGGCCTCATCCACTGTCACGGTGTAATCGGCAAAGTCACGGGCAGGTTCTTCGATGTTCTTTTTTGCCTGAATTAACTCAAACAGTTTATGTGCCGGAGCATTACCCAATTCGCTATCGTGCTTGAAAACATATAACCCCCGCGTTGACATCTCTCCGCGTGCAGCCGAGCGGTCATGTTCGAACATTTGTGTCAGTGCCTGCCAAAACAATTCCAAGTCGCCTTCATCGAAACCGGTTTGTTTGGCGAGGAATGCTGACACAAAGCCGTGGGCGGCATAAAGACCATAAGGCACAGTGAATTTACGTCCCATAGTACGATTGTCACCACCTTGTTTTTCAGCTTCTGCCTCGGTGGCAACTGCCATACGCGTAATTGAATGCTCCAATGCCACGATGGGATCAATAGAGCGGGCAAAGGTTAGCTGTATCGGGCCACGTACCTGGCCACAATTGATGCCCGTTGACATAACAGCGCCAAATGTCCGCACGTCAAAGAAGTTACGGCACATCCACTGTTTGGCCTCGTCAACAGCATCACCTCCCTTACGTTTCTTGTCGTCGCCTTCTAGCAATTCTGACTTACCGATACCAACGTAAGCGCGTTTATGCTGGTTATTGAGAATGGCTTTTTCCTTGACATAAATCTCGAACGGAGGATGCTCACCCTTTACAAGTCCGACAAAATTACGCACCTTGCGCTTGAGGCAAACGTCAGTTACCAGCCCGAGTCCGGTTTCCGCATCCATACGCGGTAAATTACCCGCATCTGGGTCGCCATTGGGATTGCCGTCTTTTACATCAAATAACAATACGAAGTCGTAACGATTAGTCAGTGCCATGATATTTATTCTCCCTTAGGTGTAGTTTCAGATTTGATAAAAAATGCCTGCCGTTGATGGTAGTAACCAATGGCGAAACGACATTGATCGGCAAGACACAGATGTGCCGGAAAATCGTTGATGTCAGACATAATCTGGCCGATGAGCTTTTCAAAGTATCGTTTGCGTCCCTCCTCTAACTTCGCAAGGTGATGGTTCTTTAACTTCATCAGGTTGGCAAATACGGTAACGGGCGTGCTGGAAGCGGCTCCGTAGAAGCGGTCGCGGATGGTAGCATTCAAACTTGGACTGGCTTCTTCCTGAATTTTTTCCAAAGCAGCAAACAGGCGACCGATGCGATATCCGGGGTTAATGTTGGAATCGTCAAGTGACACAGTAATCTCCTTTTCTTTTAATGATGAATAGCTCACTTGTCGATTTAGACAGGCTTTGATGAGAGCGGCTCGCGGGTAGGTCACTTCACGCTCGGCGCGAATACGGCGCACGGCAGCTTGTAACAGTGCTTGTGGATAAGGCAGTCCGGCAAGAATGGCACGCATGAATTCGCCAGCCAGATTTGGAGGGATATTTTCCGATTTGCCTTGTGTTGCAGTAGCAACCAGCAGACGGAAAAGCGAGAGGTATGGCTTTTCAAAGCTAGCGTGAATCATTTCAATGTTTTCAAAATGCTGGCGTATCCGCTTCGACACTTCAGCGACTGTACCAATCTGCCAGAAACGCACGCTGATACGTGCAGCATTGGGTGCAAGCCCAAGCACATAAAAACGGGTTTTCCCTTCATCATCATTTAGTGCGCCCGTTTGCGGTGCTTTAAATAATGCTTCGATGGCACGCGTTTGCTTTGCGGGATCGTCCTTGGGCGGTTCCTCGAACAGATCAGCAAACATATCCTCCAAATTAGTTTGTTTTTCTGACCAGAAAACAGTAGAAGCATCGCCTACTTGAATGCGCTGATTACTCTCCTTGCTCAACAGGTAATTGAGTGTCGTGGTATAAGCGAAGGCTGCACGCTTGCCAACGGGAGCATTAGCGCCCTGCTCTTTGCCAAAAGAATTAAATGCATCCTTGTTAAAAGAAACGATATTTGCGCCGCTGGATTGGGCGCCCCATACCCCCTTAATCGAGGTATGCAATCGCTCGAAACTATCCTTTTCACCACTAATCGAACAGGTAATTTCTTCTGCAACAGAATGAGTACCATCCAGCACACCCCTAATAGACAGTCGTTGGCAAACCAGTTCAAAATCACCATTAAGGCGAAATGTCATCACTGGATTAGTTTCCAGAATTTCCGGCCAAAGTGGATCGGCTTCCAATTGCGACCTATCAGATGATTGCAAAAATGTTCGAACGGCATTTAACCCGACATCGTTAGTATTGACAGCTAGTGCCTGTAGCTTCAAGCGAAATGCTTCATGCTGCCCCTCTACACGCCGAAGCTTCTTGTTTAATTCCTCATAGTTATTTATTAATTTTTGCTGGTCAGCTTCGGATAGCTGAGTATCTATTCTTCGCGCCTCAATATCATCAACCTGTTTTTGCAAGTCTGAAACATTAGCTTTTCCCAACACATATTCAGTGTTATCCCAAAATAGATTGGCTGCGATTCCAGAAGTTTTTTTCGCACCTTGAGGTACCACAAAATTTCGCGCCACCTTTTTTTTAGATTCAAGGATACGTGTATCTTCAATCTGCACAAATTGCCCGGCAGAATTAATTTCAATCACAAAGGGAATAGCTTTGGTTTCAAAGCCGAGACGTGGCAAGTCTGACTTACGTTCGTAATAATCGCATAGCGCCTGAAGTATCATCCCCTTATCTCCACATTCCTTAAATCTAGCACACCGTTTCTCAATTCGGCACGAAAGAAACGCGGACTGGGACTGGTGAGGTTGCTATAGTCCATGTCATGCAGCATCCAGCCTAGGTCTAGGCTTTCAGATATTGGTGCAGGTTCGTCGGCAGTATCCTTAACCAAGCGAAAGCTGGCAGCGAATTCGCGGCACCCCAGATAAGGTTGGTTCACGCATTGGCCTTTATTGGCGCGGCGTTCGAACATATTCAAAAATTTGGCTGGTGAATTGGCTTCATTTGCAGCACGCTGATCGTTAGCATCGTTGATACAATGGTTGGAGAGATGCGGAAAGTTGGGTTTGTGCTTGGCGGCATCTTGCATTTCAAACCCTGCATGGATGCGATAGGCGACATCGCGCAGAAACAGCCCGGCCCGCTGCTGGCGCTCGTCTTCGATGTAAAGCCCAAGATCGCCACTGCCGCTTTTCATAGCAGTTTGCACGTTGCGTGATGATATAACCCCGCCCACCTCATTTCGTCGCAAGGTTATCCATTTAATTGGCTTCAATACTTCGATCTTGGTCACCTGCCAGCGAATCGCGGGCTTCCATAAAATAGACTCGAAAACAGCACGAGCGGCAGAGGGCGTCATCACATCATAGCTGACACGCTCGACTTTCATTTCCGGTCGCGTAAAACAGGCAAAATCACCTGCGACTTCCAGACAAAATGTTTTCATATTATCCATCCCTGATGTTTTTTCATTATTTTCTCTCATACAACCAGATCATCGGGAATTATGCTGCCGTCGATCAATACGCCTAAAGACTTATCATAAAGCGTATCGCCAACTTGAATAAACATACCCGGCAATTTTTTGCTTTCTTGCACATCGCCTTGCCTTTCCAGTTGTGCAAAAACACGCTTGGGAATGTTAACCGAATAGCGTTGCAGTTTACGCATCAAATTTCGGTGCGGACCTTCTATTTCCAGTCTGCGCAGTAAATCATTTCCATCACCATAGCGAACCAGAATAGTTTGGTAGGCGCTGTCATCTATCAGCCGAAATTTTTCTGCCACAGTGCGAAACTGAATTTGACATTCACGAGCATCTTGCGTAAGTAATTCGTGAATGCCGTGTTTATCGAGTGACAGCGCATGAACATAGAGATGTTCAAAAAACTGCTTGGCAAGCGCACGACTTAAAACTTCGCCCTGATACCCATGCAGCAAACTCACCGAAATGCCCGCAGCCTGCCGCAATATTCCTATCGGTGCAGGTTTTGGCGGGACAAAGACCATCACTTTTCCTTTAAGCAACCTCCCATCTTTATCTTCTAGTTTACCTTCGCGGTTGCAGCGCCCAGCCGCCTGTGCAATTGAATCAAGTCCGGCCAGTGCGCGATATACTACGGGAAAATCAACATCTACCCCCGCCTCTATCAGTTGTGTACTAATAACCCGAACCGACTCATTACCCTTCAATTTTGCTTTAATATCTGCAATAATTTTACTGCGATGTTCACCGCACATAAGCGCGGACAGATGCAATGTATCCTTACCCTCATCTTGTGCAGTCATTAAGCGGTGTAGTTCGCGTGCATCATCACGACGACTGACAATACACAATACAGATTGATACTGGAACAATTCTGTGGCAATACTTTCCCAATTTCCGGGTGTTAGCAAATCGTCGGGGATAGTGACTTCCACTCGCTTCAACTGTTGATACAAATCATCCGGATCGTCCATAATTTCGCGCACTGTATCCAGTCCGCGAAAAGGCTTTCCACCAAAAGACTGGAACGAACCCAGTGCAGGCTGGGTAGCTGTCGAAAGAACGAATGTCACTCCGTAATGACTTGCCAACTGATTCATCACATCGGCGATCGGTTGCAGAAATTCAGGTGGCAACAGTTGTGCCTCATCCAGCACCACCACGCTATTAACGATGTTATGTAGCTTGCGACAACGGCTGGTGCGTGCTGCGAATAGTGATTCAAAAAACTGTACGTTGGTGGTGACAATAATGGGCGCATCCCAATTCTCAGTTGCCAGACGGGAACGCGCATCTTCTTTATCAGAGTCAAGATTGGCATGATGTTCAACCACATTATCACCAAATATATTGCGAAATATACCTGCTGTTTGTTCAATAATACTGGTATAAGGGATGACGTAAATAATACGCTGCTTTTTATGTTGCACGGCATGCCGCAAGGCGAAAGCCATACCGGATAAAGTCTTGCCGCCCCCAGTAGGTACGGTGAGTGAGTACAGTCCCGGATTCAATTTTGCTTTTTCGCGGCACTGACGCAAGATATCGGCACGAATAACGTTGACCTGAGTGCTTTCTGCGGATGCGGATTTATTCGCCATAAACAAATCGAAGTCGACCAGCAAACCTGACAAGTCGCGGTAACCGGTACGAGATATTGCTTTATTACTATCCATAAAATCTTCTGTATCCAGAAAATCTGCATCTACCAGACAAGAAAATAGCATTCGTAGCCAGAGGTGTAAGCCATCTGCGCCGCCACAAGGCTTTGTTGTGGGTTTGGATTGATTAAGTATTTCCTGTGGAATAGCCTGTGCCGATATGCGATCAAACAAATAGTTTTGCTCCGAACCTAAACGGATAGAAAGCGCCTTACCGCCAGTTTCTGAAGCGAACCAATCTGGCAGCCCGGCATGATGCCCTGCAATCAAATAGGCAAAAATTCGTCCATGAGTCGCAAACTGCCTTACCGCATGTATCGCGCCAGCAGTTGAATGATCGACACGGCCTGGCGCACCTTCAATATGCGCTTGTGCATCATAACCGCTTACGGTTTTGATATATCTTTGAAATTCATCGCTGTATTTACCCAAGTCGTGCCACAACCCAGCAATATTTGCCCACTCTTGAGAATCAAAATTGATCGAAAAATCAGCGGCTTTTTGAGCCACACCATGCAAGTGTTCATTCAGCAGATGTTCATGCCACTCGCCGCTTTTATCCTGGCGAACATGGGCAAGCATATTAATTTCAGGGTTATCGTTCATCGCTGTCATACTAACACCCCCGGTGTACCAGAACATGAGCCTGTGATTCTTATTTCTGATAAATTTTTAAGGCCTTTTCCAGTCGTTCAGCGACCGCCTGGCGCAATGATTCGGGCGCGACAACCTCGACATCCGGCCCGTACTTGAGCACATCCATTACCAACTCGCGCGGATCGGCATAAGGAATACGCAGCTCATAGCTGCCATTCGTCAAGAAGTCTCCCTGCTGCGCCGGATGCCAATGTTCATCAGCCACCCAGCGAGCGCGTTCGGACGTAAAGCGCAACACGGCGATATGCTCAGGCTCTCCTGCGAAAATGCCGTAGGAGCTGGCGTAATGTGCATTGAGTTGAAAGACCGGCACGTCATGGCAATGCTCAGGCAAGACTTTAGCCGCACGTATGCGATCTACAGCAAAGCTGCGCAGGGCATTTTTGTCATGACAAAACGCATCCAGATACCAGTTGTCTCTGTAATGAACAAGGCGTTGCGGTGAGATGGTTCGACTGCTGTTTTGGTCATTGCCGCGAGCATGATAATCAATGTGCAGATTGTTCCGCTGCAGCAATGCGCCCGCCACGACGCTAAAACACTCAGGCTCCACATTACGCCCGCTCATACGCAAGATAAGCACCCGACTTGCGATCTCGTTACTGCCTGAATTGTTTGATGCCAGAATTTTTTCAATGCGCTCCCTTACCGGCTTGAGTTGCGCATCAAGCAGTCCGGGCTGCACCTGCGCCAGCAATTGTTGAACTGTCAGTAGCGCGTAGATTTCAGTTGAACTGAACCAAAGACCGGGAAGCTCAAACGATTTTCCATGCGCGTAGTGATAGCCATTATGTTCACGACTATATTCAATCGGCGCATTAAAATACAGCCGCATCTCTGTGATAGCCCGCCTGACCGTAGCTCGCGAACATTCAAGCTCAGCTTGCAAAGTTTGATTGGATACGGGGTGGCGACAAGTGGAAATGAGCTGATGCAGCTTATAGATGCGTTGTAAACTATCCATGTTGCAACCGCCTTTCATTGATTACCTGAGCTGCATGCCGGGTAATCATTGATAGCTGCCTGGCTGCGCTGCTGATTATCCCTGATAACAGCACGCGAGAATGCGATATGAACAATCCTGCCGTTATATGCGGAATTGAATTTTGTGCTCAGAGCCGCAAAACAGGACGCAGTAGTTTTAATTGTTCATCAATGCACTGAGCTTTTAGCCTCGGGGCGCTCAACTCTGAACCAGGCGGCATATAAGGCCGGCAGGTAAAACAGCGTGAGCAGTGTTGCGACTAGCAAGCCGCCCATGATCACAACAGCCATTGGCCCCCAGAATACATTGTGCATCAAGGGGATCATCGCCAGAATCGCAGCGGCGGCAGTCAGCATGACAGGCCGGAAGCGGCGCACCGTGGAATCAATAATGGCGTCCCGGCATGACATACCCTCCTCCCTGTCCTGCGTGATCTGGTCGAGCAGAATGACTGAATTTCGCATGATCATGCCGGACAGGGAAATCATGCCCAGCATGGCAACGAAGCCAAACGGCACCTTAAATGCCAGCAGCGCACCTGTCACGCCGATGATACCCAAGGGCGCTGTCAGCAGCGCGATGGTGACCTGTTTATAGCGTTTTAACTGGAGCATCAGCAAGGTAACAATCAAAAACCCCATCAATGGCAGAATTTCGATGATCGAATCCTGTGCCTTGTCACTGTCCTCCATCGCACCGCCCATCTCGATACGGTAGCCTTGCGGTAACTTCGCACGAAGGAGCGCCAGATGGCGATCAATGTCCATACTGACATCTTGTGCATGTACCTCATCCGGCACGTCTGCACGCACGGTGACCACCGGTTGCCGGTTCATGCGCCAGATGATGCCGTCTTCCTGCTGCTGGCTGATTTTGGCAATTTGGCTCAGCGGCACGGCTTTGCCGGATGCGCTGTAAATAGTCAGGCCGCTCAGGGAATTTGCCTGAGCTCGTTCTGCGGCGTCGAGTCGGGCGATAATTTCGATTTGTTTATCCGCTTCGCGCAGACGGGTTAACGTTGTGCCGGACAGAAATGCTTGCAGGTTTTTCGCTATCACTTCGGATGACAGGCCGTTAGCACGCGCTTTTTGCTGATCGACGGCAACCTTGATAATATCAATCTTCTCACTGGAATCACTGCTGACGTTCCGGGTGTTGCGATTTTGTCTGATGATCTGTTCCACCGCTTGCGCAATGCCGCGCAGCTTTTCAGGATCTGCACCGATTACCCGAAATTGCACGGGATAACCGACGGGCGGACCGTTCTCCAGTCTGGCGATGCGAATTCCCAAGCCGGCAAAGTCTTTGTCCAGCATGCTGCGTATTTTTTTGAGCGCAGCTTCGCGATCAGTACCGGTAATAACGAGCTGCGCATAATTCACGCCGGGCAGTTGCAGATCCAGCGGCAGATAGAAGCGCGGCGTGCTGCCGCCGATATAGCTGGTGTAATCGACTATGCCGGGAATGGCTTTCAGTTTGGCTTCCAGACTGAGGGTTAGCGCCTCTGTGGCAGCAAAACGGGTGCCTTCCGGCAACCAGACATCCATCAGCAACTCGGGGCGATCGGAAGGCGGGAAAAATTCCTGCTCCACTTTGGAAAAGCCGAACAGCGCCAGCACAAAAATGACAACCGTGAGGGTCAGTACGCTTTTTCTGTGATCCAGACACCACTCAAGCAGCAGGCGGAAACGGGCATAAAAGCCCTGCCGGTAATGGGCGTCATCAGATTGAAATTCGCGCAGCGATTCGTCTGCTCGCTCGCTCGCAAAGCGGGAAAGGGGTGGAGAGAGATCTTTGGCAGGCAGCAGATGGAAGCCGATGAAAGGCGTAAAAACCACGGCAACCAGCCAGGAAACCAGCAGGGCGATGCTGACCACGGCGAAGATGGAAAAGGTATATTCACCTGCCGAGGATTTGGCAAGACCGACCGGCAGGAATGCGGCGGCCGTAATCAGTGTACCGGTGAGCATCGGGAATGCCGTGCTGGTATAGGCAAAAGTGGCGGCATGAAGCCGGCTGTAGCCTTGCGCCAGTTTGACTTTCATCATTTCAACCGCGATCATTGCATCGTCCACCAGCAGGCCCAGGGCAATAATCAATGCGCCCATGGAGACGCGTTGCAGATCAATGCCGAACAGTCGCATCAGCAAGAATGTTCCCGCCAGCACCAGTGGTATGGATAAGCCGACCACCAGACCGGCCCGCAGCCCCAGGCTCAGGAAACTCACGGCAATGACGATAGCCAGTGCTTCGCCCAGCGCGCGCATGAATTCATCTATGGATTTTTTCACGACAGCGGTCTGATTGCTGATCAGGTGAACTTCAATTCCAGCCGGTACTTGCTTCAGCTCCCGAGCAAGCGTGGCGCCCAGAAGGGTAACGTTGCCTTGTGCTGACAGGGAAATGGCAAGGCCGATGGCCTCCCCCCCCATGCTGCGCATCTTGAAGTCGGCAGGATCAGCGTAGCCGCGATAAATATGGCACACCTCATTCATGCGCCAGGTTTTCCCGCCCGCCTTGATGCTGATGTCCTGTATGCTTTTGAGTGAGTTGAAATCACCCGTTACGCGCAGACGAGTAATGCCGTCACCTGCGAGAAACTCACCTGCCGGCTCCAGCGCATTTTGTGCTTTCAATGCCGAGACAATCTGCATCGGATCAAGGCCGAACGCGCTCATCTGCCGGTTGGAAAATTCGATATAGATTTTTTCCGGCTGAACGCCGATCACCTTGATACGGTTAACCCCGGCCACGTTCAGCAATTGATCGCGTATTTTGTCCGCCTGAACAGCAAGTTCCGCATTACTGAGCGTCTTCGAAGTGATTGCATAGATCAGGCCGTAGGTTATGCCAAAATTATCATTGATCGCAGGTTCAGCGATGCCGTCAGGCAGATCGCCGCGGATATCTGCCAGCGCTTTTCTGACCTGATTCCAGCTATGTTCAAGTTCGGCAGGCGGCATGGCATCTTTGAGCGTGACAAAGATGACCGCCTCACCCGCCCTGGAATAACTGCTGACATTATCCAGCCAGGGGGTTTCCTGTAATTTTCGCTCGACCCGATCGGTGACTTGTTGTTCGATTTGGCGCGCGGAGGCTCCCGGCCACAGCAGTTTGATGGTCATCACCTTAAAGGTGAAGTCAGGATCTTCTTTTTGTGCCAGTTGTGTGTAGGAAAACAGACCGGCGAGCAGCAAGGCGCACAACAGATAAAAAACCAGCGCCTGATTTTTGAGTGCCCAGTCTGAGAGATTGAATTCCTTCATGAACTGGAAAACGGCTGAGACTAAGGGATAAAGCGGCGGGCGATCAGCACGGCATTGGTGCCACCGAAGGCGAACGAGTTGGACATCACCGCTTCAAGCGGAACGCCGACTCTTCCCTGATTGGCGACATAATCCAGATCGCACTCAGGATCAGGCTGGTGCAGATTGATGGTAGGCGGAACAGCCTGCTGTTGCAGCGCCAGCACCGCGACCATGAATTCGACCGCGCCGGTAGCGCCCATCAGGTGCCCGTGCATGGACTTGCTGGAGCTGACCGGAATTTTATACGCCTGCTCGCCAAACACTTGCTTGAGTGCTTTGGTTTCTTCAATGTCGCCTGCCAGCGTAGCCGTGCCGTGGGCATTGATGTAACCGATGTCCTGTGCTTGCAGCTTCGCATCCTTCAAGGCGGCGATAATGGTGCGAGCCTGCCCTGCGGCATTGGGTTTGGTGATATGACAGGCATCTGACGAACAATCATAGCCTGCCAGTTCGGCGTATATCTTCGCCCCGCGTTGTATTGCGCGTTCAGCATCTTCCAGTATCAGTACCGCAGCCCCCTCCCCCATCACCAGCCCGCTGCGATTTTTGGAAAAGGGTTTACAGGATGCGGAAACATCTTCCGGGTCTTCTTGCGCCAGGGTGCGCAACGCTTCCCAGGCGCTCATGGCTCCTTGCGTCAGCATGGCTTCCGAGCCGCCTGCCAGCATCACATCCGCATAGCCGTGTTTGATCTGGCGGTAAGCTTCGCCCAGGGCAATCGCCGAGGAGGCACAGGCTGTCGCATAAGTCATGTTGGCGCCCTGCAGATGGTACTTGATGGATAAGTGTGAGGCAGGGGCGTTGTTCATGCTGAGCAAGACGCTCAAGGGTTTGACGCGCGGAGGCTTGTGTTTGAAAATCTCAATATAGCCATCTTCCATGGTTCCGGCACCACCCAGGCATGAACCCATGCACACACCGGCGCGGCTGTATTCGGATTCGGCCAGTACCAGGTTGGCATCCTGCACAGCCTGTTCAGCGGCAACCAGCGCAAACTGGCTGACGCGTTCAATGCCGGTCAGTTGTATTTTTGAGAAATGCGCTGCGGGGTTGAAATCAGTGACAGCGGCGGCAATTTTGTTTGAGAGTTGATCAACAAAGGGGCTTTGCAGGTGTTTGATGCCGGAGCAACCGGCCATCAGATTACTAAAAAATTGTTCCTGACCTGAACCTATCGGTGAAACGATTCCTAAGCCCGTGATAACGACACGTCGGGTCATGAGCGGGGCTTAAGCTGACTGCTCGGCGACAATTCTGTCGACCAGAGTGACTACATCTTGCAGCGTCTTGATTTCAATACGTTCATCCGGCAGCTTGATCTTGAGTTCATCTTCAAGATTAAACATAAATTCGATAACGGATAAGGAATCAAGACCCAGACTTTCCAGCGTGGCATCGAGAGTCAGATTTTCAAGCTTCAGGTCGAATTGTTCGACCATCATGCGCTGTATGACGGGAAGTGAGCTCATGGTTAAGGATATTCAATAATTATTTTTTGGATGCTTCTCTGCGGCCATTGTAACATATTGTAACAGGGTCAAGCTATGACTCTGCATTACGAGCCACTGGATGCACTGAGTTGAAGAAGCGGATCGTATCGGCCGCGACCTGCTCACGGTCATTATCAACAGTGATCATGTGGTAACTATTGTGCAACAAGACACTCTCCACCCGCACACTGCTGACATGCTCAGCCACGAAACGCGCACTGCGCGGTGAGGAGACATCATCTTCTACTGCATGGATGAGGATGGCAGGTGCGGTAACACGCGGCAGGGATTTTTTTACCGCACTAATCATACGCTCAGCTTCCTGTATTGCACGTAAATTCAACTTGCTGGCACCCACAATGGTGGAATCCTTGTGACTCATTTCGCGTGCAATCCACTTGCGTAACTGCTTGTTTTTCAGTCCGTAAGGCTCACGTTCACGATAACTGTAAATATACAGAAAAGGCGTGTAATAACCCAGGTGACGGAAAAAACGATACCAGGGAATGCTCCAGCCGTCGTACCAAAGCGTAGTAGCCAGCAAAGATAACGCGGATACTTCATCCCCCAGCTCAGCGGCAATGGATAGCGACAATGTTGCACCGATGCACAGTCCGCCTAATGAAACCGTTTTGTACTGCTGCTGAAGCGCGCGAAATTCGGCCAGCGCCTTTGCGTGCCAGTCCTGCCAGGATGTGACAGAGCGCGCCGTGTCGCCGTGCATAAACCCGTACCCTTGAATATGTGGCACATGCACGGTATAACCTGCCTGATGCAATCGACGGGCTAACGGCTGAAGTTCTGCCGGACTGCTTTGCAATCCATGCAATAACAGCACCGCATGTTCGCCACCTTGTAATGTAATTGCATCCATCTGATTAGCTTTGGGAAAAGTACGTAAAACCCGACTGAGTTCGGGGCGATATTATAGGCTAATTTTGCTGTCTGAATTGATCGAAAGTTCGCTGCAGTATTGCTATTCTCGTATCAGGTAAGCACGCCGGCTCCACGGCTTTGGCGAGTTGCTGATCACCGAACATCATCCCCGCTTAAACATGTGCGACGGGGCACCCGGCAAAAAAGAATGAAAATAATATTTTTTAACTCACCATAACCTATGTAACTCATAGGTCATGGTTTATCCGGCAACGCTAAGTATTATTTAGCCTTCTGTTTTTCTCTGATTTCATCCAGAGATTTGCAATCTATACATTGTGTCGCGGTAGGACGCGCTTCCAGACGGCCCAGGCCGATTTCGATTCCGCAATTCTCACAATAACCATACTCATCGGCCTGTATCTTTACCAGCATTTCATTGATTTTCTTGATCAGTTTGCGTTCACGATCACGGTTGCGCAGTTCCAGGCTGATATCAGATTCCTGTGTAGCCCTGTCATTAGGGTCGGCAAACACCGTGGCCTCGTCCTGCATGGTATGCACGGTGCGATCGATATCTTCACCCAGACCCGCCTTAATTTGTTGCAAAATCAGGCTAAAGTGTTCGCGCTGCTGCAAATTCATGTAAGTCTCGCCTTCGATGGCCTGATAGGGAGCGATGGGCTTTAGTGATTGTTGCGACATTGGCAATTCTCCGAAAAAAATAAGTCCGCTTTAATATCAGATTGCGCGATTAAGAGCAACCAAAAAATCAATTAAATTCGCTTTATCTGTTCGCAAGCAGCAAAAACAAGCTGGGGCGTTTGTTCAACTGCGGTGCCGCTTGTGATTTCCATTGAAGAATGCTGCGTGTCTGTATCTGCTCAGTGGCAAGACTAATGTCTGTTGCGACACATAATAATGTCTGTGGACGACATTGTGCGAGCAGTGCATTAAACAGCCTTTCATTACGGTAGGGGGTTTCGATGAATAGTTGAGTTTGCCCTTTGCTGGCAGATTCCGCTTCCAGCGTGACGATCATTTTTTTTCTGTCAGCTTCAGCAATGGGTAAATAGCCGTGAAAGGCAAAGCACTGACCGTTCATGCCGGACGCCATCAAGGCGAGCAAAATGGAAGACGGGCCAACCAGCGGAATGACGCGTATGCCCTTTTGATGCGCCAGACTGACAAGTATCGCACCAGGATCGGCGATACCGGGGCAGCCTGCTTCGGAAATGATGCCCACATCAAATCCTGCCAGCAGCGGGGTCAGCAGATTAGCCAGTTCACCTGCCTGCGTGTGCTCGTTGAGCGTGGCAAAATGCAAGGTCTGAATGGGCTGCTCATGTTTGAGTGCAGATAAAAACTGTCGTGCAGTTTTGGTTTGTTCAACCACGTAGTGCTGTAAGGAGCGCGCAATGTTGATCACATGCTGCGGTAACACCTGCTCTGCGGGTGTGTCGCCCAGCGTGCAGGGAATAAGATAGAGTGTGCCGGGTGTGATTGTCATGGTCAGAATAATTTTACGTTTTCGCGGCGTAGCATGGCAATCAGCAGAATCAGCGGCAGGCCGATTAGTGCATTAGGATCGTCACCGCTCATACTGCTCATCAGGGCGATGCCCAGGCCTTCAGACTTTGCGCTGCCTGCGCATTGATAGGGCTGTTCCTTTAACAGATACCCTTCAATCTCCTCATCCGTGAGATTGCGCAAGGTAACCAGGTTTTCGGCAACCCCGGTCTGCATATTGCCTGTCTGGCTGTTTAACAGCGCCAATGCGGTGTAAAAACACGTGGTTTTGCCGCGCATGCTGCGCAGTTGCGAAGTGGCCTTGTCGTGCGTGCCCGGCTTGCCGATTTGTTGACCTTCGAGGAGAGCGACCTGATCCGAACCGATAATCAAGGCATTCGGAAATTCGCTTACGACCGCACGAGCCTTTTCCTGAGACAATCGCAGCGAAGTTGCACGAGCTGTTTCATCAGGTAGTGGCGTCTCGTCAACTTCCGGCGCGGCGATGACAAAAGGTAATTGCAGACGTTTAAGCAGTTCGCTGCGATAGGGTGAAGTGGAGGCTAAAACCAGTGTGTCCAATATAAATCCTTATTTAAAATAGCAAGAACGCTGACTGCTGATTATCAACTATTAATTGCCCTTTGACATATGCCCGCGAAAAATATATCATGCGCGGCTCATGTACGCACGCCCTTTTATTGACAGCCTGGATTTTGCCGCAAACGGCAAGCAAATTGACACGCAAGTGCCTGTTGCCGGATTTTCACGTTTGCAGGATGTGCTGGATAATGATCAGGGTAATCTGCATTATCAATTACAAGGCAGTAAGGATAATCAGGGGCGTCCGGCATTGGATGTCAGTATTGATGGCAATATACAGTTGCGTTGTCAGCGTTGTCTTCATGCGCTTGATTATGTGATTCGGCATGATGCTCGTCTGCTGTTGTGCGATGAGGCCACTCTTGAAGTCTTAGAGGATGAAGAAGAGTTTGATGGTATTCTGGCAGATGCACATCTGGATGTGCTGGCACTACTGGAAGACGAGATTCTGTTAAACCTGCCTATCTCACCCATGCATGAATCGGGTGCTTGTCAGGTGAGAGAAGCGGAAGATAAGCAAGAGGGGAAGCAGCATCCTTTTGCAATGTTAGAGAAATTGAAACGTAAATAATCAGATTTATCCAAGGAGTAATAGCATGGCAGTTCAGCAGAATAAAAAATCCCCATCCAAACGTGGTATGCATCGCGCCCATGATTTTCTGACAGCACCGGCTTTGGCGATTGAGCCTACCACCGGCGAAAATCATTTGCGTCATCACATCAGCCCGAGCGGTTATTATCGTGGCAGAAAAGTTGTAAAGACCAAGGCTGACTAAGTCACCCTTGTCTATAGCGCAGCCGATTCGTCGGCTGCGTTTTCATTTCTACCGGATTTAGATTTATCTGAGTTCAACGCACGGGATTTCTTAGTGGATGTCACATTAGCGATAGATGCGATGGGGGGAGATCATGGAACCTGCGTGACGATTCCAGCCGCCGTCGAGCATTTGAAGCAATATCCTCGCGATACCATCATTCTGGTGGGCAATCCCGATACGATGAAAGCGAGTTTACAAGCGCTGGGTATAAAGACCGATCAGTTTGGCGTACGCCTGCGTCTGCACCCCGCATCACAGATCGTAGAAATGGACGAGCAACCGCAATCAGCCTTGCGTGGAAAAAAAGACTCTTCGATGCGCGTGGCTATCAACCTGATCAAGAGCGGGGACGCCTCTGCCTGCATCAGTGCGGGTAACACCGGAGCCTTGATGGCGACGGCACGCTATGTACTCAAAACCATTCCCGGCATTGACAGACCCGCTATCGCTTCTTATTTGCCTACAAAAAGTGGTCAGGTATGTATGCTCGATCTGGGCGCGAATACTGATTGCAGTGCCGAACATTTGCTGCAATTCGCCATCATGGGATCCAGTCTGGTGAGAGCCTTGGAACATAAGCCCAACCCGACTGTCGGTCTGCTTAATATCGGTTCCGAGGATATCAAAGGCAACGAAGTAGTCAAGCAAGCCGCGGCGTTGCTTCGCGCGAGCGACCTTAATTTCTATGGCAACATAGAAGGAAATGACGTTTTCAACGGGGTCACCGATGTGGTGGTATGCGATGGTTTTGTCGGCAATGTGGCACTCAAAACTGCCGAAGGGGTCGCCAAGATGATGGGCGGCTTCCTCAAGGAAGGCTTTACACAAAGCTGGTATACCAGATTCGCTGCGCTGGTCGCGTTGCCAGTACTAAAAGCATTCAAGCACAGATTGGATCACCGGCGCTACAATGGCGCAAGTTTTCTCGGATTGCGCGGTATTGTGGTGAAAAGCCATGGTTCGGCTGATGTGTTCGCATTTCGTTGCGCGATCGAAAAGGCAGCAGAGGAAGCGCGTGAAAATATGTGGCAGCATATCAGCGAGCATATCGAAAAATGGCACAATGCGCGTCAAAAGTTGGAGACATCATGATCTATTCAAAAATCACAGGTACCGGCAGCTATCTGCCGAGCAAAGCGCTGACCAATTTCGATCTGGAAAAGTTTGTCGATACGACTAATGACTGGATCGTATCACGCAGCGGTATTCATGAACGCCATATCGCAGCAGATGATGAAATGACCAGTGATCTGGCCTTGCATGCCAGTCGACGGGCAATTGAAGCGGCAGGCATCAACGCTGAAGATATTGATCTTATTATTGTCGCGACAACGTCGCCTGATAAAATATTTCCCAGTACCGCCTGTATCCTGCAGGGTAAGCTCGGGATCGTGAATGGCGGTGCGGCCTTTGATATGCAGGCGGTATGTGGCGGATTTGTTTATGCCCTGAATACGGCTGATTTATATATCCGCGGTGGACAGGCTAAAACGGTGCTGGTGGTGGGCGCTGAAATCATGACTCGCATGCTGGACTGGACAGATCGCGCAACCTGCGTCCTGTTCGGTGACGGGGCGGGTGCGGTGATTTTACAGGCAAGTGAAACCCCTGGCATTCTGGCGGCCAAACTGCATTCCGACGGACGGCATCAGGCTTTACTGATGGTGGATGGCTTTGTCAGCAAGGGCGTGATACAAGGCGATCCCTATATCAGAATGGAAGGCGCGGCGGTATTCAAATTTGCCGTAACCATGCTGGCTCGTGTGGTTGATGAAGTGCTGGCGGATGCCGGATTGACAGGCGCTGATATCGACTGGATGGTGCCGCACCAGGCCAATATTCGCATTATTGAAGCGACTGCCAAAAAATCAGGTCTGGGAATGGAGCATGTGGTGGTGACGGTGGAGAACCATGGCAACACTTCTTCGGCCTCAATTCCGTTGGCACTGGATGCCGCAGTGCGGGACGGTCGCATTCAATCAGGTCACAAGGTAATGCTCGAAGCGATAGGCGGCGGATTTACCTGGGGTGCGCTGCTGCTTGAATGGTAGAAAGCAGTCGCTAGTTGATAATGTCCGCACGCGGCTTTTTCACTGACGACTAGCCGCTAACGACTAACCACTAACCACTAACCACTATTTTTGATGATTAAATTCGCTTTCGTATTTCCAGGCCAGGGTTCGCAATCTCGCGGCATGATGAACGGGTATGCTGACTTCCCTGCTGTACGCGCAACTTTCACGGAGGCTTCCGAAATCCTGAATCAGGATCTATGGCAACTGGTGTGCGAGGGCACGGATGCCGAACTCAATAGCACCGTTAATACTCAACCTCTGATGTTAACGGCGGGCATGGCCGTCTATCGCGCCTGGCAGTCGCAAAACGGTGCGCCACCTGCCATGCTGGCCGGTCACAGTCTGGGCGAATACACAGCGCTGGTGGCCGCTGGCGCGCTGGCTTTTTCGGATGCGCTGCCGCTGGTGCGTTATCGCGCAGAGTGCATGCAACAGGCTGTGCCTGAAGGCGTGGGCGGCATTGCGGCAATTTTGGGTCTGGATGATGAGGACGTTCGCGCTGTGTGCCTTGAAGGTGCCGCGGGTGAAGTGCTGGAGGCAGTGAATTACAATTCACCAAGTCAAGTAGTGATTGCAGGTAATCGTGCGGCAGTTGAACGGGGAATGGCACTGGCTAAAGCGCGCGGTGCCAAGCGCGCCATCATGCTGCCGATGAGTGTGCCCTCACATTGCAGTTTATTGAAGGGCGCTGCGGAACAGTTACGTACCTATCTGACTGACGTGCTGATACAAACGCCGCTCATTCCCGTGTTACAGAACGCCGATGTTGCAGCTTACAGTGATCCGGATCAAATCAAGGATGCGCTGGTGCGCCAGCTGTATTCGCCGGTACGCTGGGTGGAAACCGTGCAGGAGTTTGGTCGTCAGGGTCTTACTCATAATGTCGAGTGTGCACCGGGCAAAGTGCTTGCCGGTTTGAATAAACGCATTGATGTGAATCAACAGGCATCAGCGATTAATGACGGCGCTGCACTGACGCTGGCTTTGACTACATTGGTATAGGGAGCAAAATATGACATTGCAAACACGAATCGCACTGGTTACCGGTGCCTCTCGCGGCATCGGTCAAGCCGTTGCGCTGGAGTTGGGGCGTCAGGGAGCGACCGTGCTGGGTACCGCCACGACCGATCAAGGCGCGCAGGCTATCAGCGACTATCTGGCTGCCGCAGGCATCAAAGGTCAAGGCTATGCGCTGAACGTCAATAATGTGGCGCAAACAGAACAGGTTCTGCTTGAGTTGCGTAAACAATACGGCGAAATCTCGATACTGGTGAACAACGCCGGCATCACCCGTGACAATCTGCTGGCACGCATGTCGGATGAAGAATGGGACGATGTAATTTCGACAAACTTGAAGTCTGTTTTCCGTTTGTCTCGCGCCGTGTTGCGCGCGATGATGAAAGCCCGTAGCGGTCGCATTATCAATATTTCATCCGTGGTCGGCAGTATGGGTAATCCCGGGCAGGCTAATTATGCCGCTTCCAAGGCCGGTATGATAGGCTTTAGCAAATCGCTCGCGCAGGAAATCGGCAGCCGTAACATCACGGTAAACTGTGTCGCACCGGGGTTCATCGACACCGATATGACGCTGGGTCTGGGCGATGAGCAACGCGCAAAACTGATTGAACATGTGCCGTTGAAGCGTCTGGGACAACCTTCAGATATTGCCGCCGCAGTCGCATTTCTGGCAGGACCTGGAGCGGCTTACATTACCGGCGTCACGTTGCACGTAAATGGCGGAATGTACATGGAATAAATGTACGGGAAGTTGTTTGCTCTGTACTATGGCAGGAAGCCGCGCCTGATTCAGGTTAGCGGCTTTTTTAATTATTACGGTACATTTTTAAGTCAGAACCGCTTTTTTGTCGATTAGTATTACCAATCGGCGGCATAAGCCATTAGACTACCGCCTTCGATCAGTATGATAGCAAGTGATGAACAGAGAGAAACGATGCCACATACCCACGAAGCCAGACTGAAGCTGGCTCAGTTGTTAAGCTGGCTGATCCAGGATGACATGGTGACGCAGGCAGACGCTGATTCGCTGAAAAATCAGCAGCCGGACAGATTGCATCCGCTGGTGGTGATTGCCGCACAAAAATGGTACAGCCGGATAGCGCCTGCCAAACTGATGAGCGTCGACCTTCTCACCGAATGGCTGGCGCAGCGTACCGGCATGCCCTATTTTCACATTGATCCCCTGCAACTGAATTTCGGCAGTATCGCCAATATCATTTCTAAATCCTACGCGGAACGACTCAAGATCATGCCGGTGAGGATCAGCGATGGCGAGGTGATCATTGCTACTGCCGAACCATTTCTACGCGATTGGGTGGCGGAGCTTGAACGCATTTTGGGTCTTAAAATCAGTCTGGTACTGGCCAGCCCGATTGACATCAATCATTACCTGCCGGAAATATACAGTCTTGCCAATTCGGTCAAGTTGGCAAACCAGGCCAGATCAGGGGGCGCAGTCGGGGTACAGAATTTTGAACAGCTGGTCGAACTGGGTAAGAATAAAAATCTGGATGCCAATGAACAGCATATCGTGACCCTGGTAGACTGGCTATTCAAGTATGCCTTTGAACAACGTGCCAGTGACATTCATCTTGAACCACGTCGCGATCTGGGGCTTGTGCGCTTTCGCATTGACGGCGTGTTGCATCAGGTTTATCAGCTACCTGCCAGCGTGAACAGTGCCATCACTAACCGGATCAAGTTGCTGGGGCGTATGGATATGGTCGAGAAACGCCGCCCGCAGGACGGACGCATCAAGACGGTTAGCGCGGAGGGTGAAGAAATCGAACTGCGGCTATCTACCATGCCGACGGCTTTTGGCGAAAAACTGGTGATGCGGATTTTCAATCCCGATATTCTGGTAAAAAATTTTGTTGATCTCGGTTTTTCTCGTGATCAAACGATATTGTGGGACGAATGGACCAGTCAGCCAAACGGCATTACGCTGGTGACCGGACCTACCGGTTCGGGCAAGACCACCACCTTGTATTCCACCCTGAAACACCTGGCGACGCCGGAAATGAATGTCTGTACGGTGGAAGACCCCATTGAAATGATAGAACCGGCATTCAATCAGATGCAGGTTCAGCCCAATATCGGCTTGAATTTTGCCAGCGGCGTGCGCACTTTGTTGCGGCAGGATCCTGACATCATCATGGTCGGTGAAATTCGCGATGCGGAAACGGCTGAAATGGCGATACAAGCAGCATTAACCGGCCATTTGGTCCTATCCACCTTGCATACCAACGATGCACCTTCCGCAATCATGCGCTTGTATGAACTGGGGGTGCCGTCTTATTTGCTTAACTCGACGCTGCTAGGTGTGATGGCGCAACGATTGGTACGCACGTTGTGTCCGCATTGCAAAGCCGAAGGTGAAATCAGTGCCGCTAGCTGGCAGGATCTGGTTAGTCCGTGGGAGATGGCGCGGCCGGATAAAGTCAACGTTGCCATCGGCTGTCTTGAATGTCGTATGACAGGTTATCGCGGAAGAACCGGTATTTATGAAATGCTGCCGTTTAGCGAACAAATGCAACGACTACTTGCCAGAAATACGGATGCTGGCAAGATCAAGATGCAGGCGAGACTGGAAGGCATGCGTCCTTTGCGTCTGTCCGGAGCGGAAAAGGTTGCCGCAGGATTAACGACGCCAGCTGAAGTGCTCAAGGTTGCCCCACCGATTGCCTGATGTTCAGTGTGCTTGCCTGTGGAATCCGGCCTGATCACACCCCCTTCATTCCCCTGCGGAAAATCTTTATTCAGGTTGACGCGGTTTCGTGATCATCACTCGTGACTCAAATTTGCACGATATTGGTGCAGGCAACGTCGCTCAGGCACTATAGCGGGGACATTGATCATGTTAATCAATCAGGTTATTGAAACTTGCGACGTCTGACTCGCAGGCATGTAACTTGCTTGAATATAGTTCAACCCTCGTTTGCGGGCTCAGTTCATGTTTAAAAGGAATGTTGTGCATAAGGTTGGACAATGCGTCACGAGTTTGCCGATGTCAAATAAAGAGGCATTCGGGGCAGCGCAAATCAGCGCAATTTTGCAAGCCAGGTTAAATAACAGCGAACGCATGCTCAATTCCCTGCTTCATAATATGGATGGCCTGGTTTACTGCCGTCTGTATGATATTAACTGGACGATGGTGTATCTCGGCGGTGACTGCAGGAAATTGACCGGCTACGATGCGGCATCCATGCTGTCAGATTCCGGAATATGCTGGAAGGATATCACTCATTCTGAAGACAGCGAGCGGGTACGAAAAGTCATTGCGAATGCCGTTGCTACTGATCAGCGATTTGTCGTCGAATACCGCATTATTGATGTCACGGGTGGCATGCGCTGGGTGTCAGAGCGCGGTTGTCCGCTGTATAACTCACAAGGTAAAATTGAAGCCATAGAAGGCTTTTTACAGGATATTTCCTATTTGAAATTCAGTGAACTGGCGGCACATGAAGCTGAAGCACGTTTCCGTTCGATTTTTGAAAATGCCATCAATGGCATATACCAAACCTCAGTAAGTGGCATTTATATCAGCGTCAATCCGGCACTGGCCAGGATCTATGGATATGATTCAGCGGATGACTTGTTGCAAGGCATCTCGAATATTGATAATCAGCTATACGTAGAACCGGGTAAGCGTGACGAATTTATTGCCTTGATGAATCTTCAGGGACAAGTGAAAAATTTCGAAGCGCTGGTCTATCGCAAGCAGGGCGACATTATCTGGATATCTGAAAACTCCCGTGAAGTTCGTCATCATGATGGCAGCTTGCTGTACTACGAAGGAACTGTTGAAGATATTACTGCGCGTAAAAGAATGGAAACCGAACTGCGTATTTCAGCCACCGCTTTCGAAACGCATGAAAGTTTAATGATCACAGATACCAACCGGGTGATTTTGCGGATCAACAAGGCATTTAGCGAAAGTACCGGCTATACAGCCGAGGAAGTCATCGGCCAGACCCCCTTTATACTCAGGTCAGATCGACATGAGGCGGATTTTTACGAAGCAGCATGGGAAACCATTTATCAAACAGGAACATGGCAGGGTGAAATATGGGATAGACGCAAAAATGGCGAGGTATATCCCAAGTGGCTTACTATCCGCGCGGTTAAAGGTGACAACGGCGAGGTTACTCATTATGTGGGCTCTCACCTGGATATTACCGAGCGTAAGGCCGCAGAAGAAAAAATCCACCATCTGGCCTTTTATGACCCGCTTACCGGTCTGCCTAACCGTCGATTGCTCATGGACAGACTCCAGCAGGCACAGAACATCAGTGCACGTAATGGCACAATGGGCGCGCTATTATTTATTGACCTGGATAACTTCAAAACACTCAACGACACTCTTGGTCACGGCATCGGTGATTTACTCCTGCAACAGGTGGCGGCACGTCTTGCATCCTGCGTATGCGAAGCCGATACCGTAGCCCGACTGGGCGGGGATGAATTTGTGGTGTTGCTTGAAGCCTTGAACGAGCGATCGTCTGATGCGTCTGTACAAACTGAGACTATCAGTGAGCAAATTATTGCGCTACTCAACCAGCCTTACCTGCTTGAGACACATGAACACCACTGTACCGCCAGTCTCGGTGCCACGCTATTTGACGGCAATATTTATGAATCGGGGGAATTAATGAAGCAGGCGGATATCGCCATGTATCAGTCCAAACGGGCGGGCCGTAACACATTGCGCTTCTTCGATCCGGTGGTACAGCTTAAGGTCGCTGCGCGCGCAGAAATGGAGGGTGAGTTGCGCAAGGCGCTGGAATACCGCCAGTTTGAGTTGTATTACCAGGCTCAGGTGGATGAGTCGAATCACGTGACCGGGGCCGAAGCGCTAATCCGCTGGAATCATTCGGAGCGCGGTTTTATCTCTCCGGCAGATTTTATTCCGCTGGCAGAAGAAACGAGCCTCATCATACCGATAGGCTGGTGGGTGCTGGAGACAGCATGCGCTCAGCTCAGGCAATGGGAATTAAATGCTGTTACACGGCAGCTTGTTCTGTCGGTTAACGTGAGTCCGAAACAATTTCGTCAGATCGATTTCGCAGTCCGGGTGCAGGCGATTGTAAGACAGCATGGCATTGACCCTGCCCGGCTCAAACTGGAGTTGACAGAAGGCATGCTGGTGGAGAACATCAAAGAGATTATCGCGACCATGCACACGTTGAAAACAGACGGCATTCAGTTCTCGCTGGATGACTTTGGCACAGGTTATTCGTCCCTGCAATATCTCAAGAAACTTCCGCTCAATCAGCTCAAGATAGATCAATCATTTGTGCGCGATATGACCATCAATGGCAGTGACAACGCAATCGTGCAAACCATTACTGCCATGGCGTACAACCTGAATATGGATGTCATTGCCGAGGGGGTGGAGACACAAGCACAGCGACAGCTACTGCTGAATGAGGGTTGTGCCCATTTTCAAGGATATCTGTTCAGCAAACCGATACCCATAGCCCAGTTTGAAGCCCTGCTGACCAGGAAAATAAAAGCGTAAGGTTTCGACTTTATGCAAAATACCTCCTGAAAAAAATCATTTTTTCCTGCTTGCCAAGCGATGTTTAGCATTTACTAAAGCGTCAATCAGTTACAGCGGCCTCCTAGCCGGGCTTGTTGCAAACATCCGTCTTCTGTTTCTGATAAATTTACCGAAAAAGCCTTCAGGGGACTTCACGACGACAGATACAGGGTTTTAAGCTGTTTTTAAAGTCTCCTGCTGCGCCAGTGCCCAGGCAACATGTTCGCGCACCAGTTCTGATTCATGAGCTGAGCGGGTTTTTAACGCGGCCATAATTTCCTCGCTATGGGGCGCATTACCCAGCGCTACGGCGATATTACGCAACCATTGTTCATGACCGATGCGATGAATGGCGCTCCCCGCCAGTTTTTGCTTAAACGCCGCCTCGTCCCAGGCGAATAACGCCACCAGACTCACATTATCCAGACCGTTGCGCACCGCAAAGTCGGTTTCAATTGTCAGCTTCGCAAAACGATTCCACGGGCACGCCAGCTGACAGTCGTCACAACCGTAGATACGATTGCCGATCAGAGGCCGGAATTCGAGCGGAATACGCCCCTTAAGCTCTATCGTAAGGTACGAAATGCAACGCCTCGCATCCAGCTGATAGGGTGCGATAATCGCCTGCGTCGGGCAAACCGTAATACAACGGTTACAACTGCCGCAATGCGATGAAACCGGTTTATCCACCGGCAGCGGTAAATTGAGATAAATCTCGCCCAGAAAAAACCATGATCCCTGATCGCGCGTCAACAGCAAGGTATGCTTGCCGCGCCAGCCAGTACCGGCTTTGTCGGCCAGCGCCACTTCCATTACCGGCGCGCTGTCGGTAAACACTCGCCCGTCGAAATCGGCGACGGCAAGGCGTATTCTGTCCGCCAGCTGTGCCAGTCTGTTGCGCATCAACTTATGGTAATCGCGCCCCAGCGCATAGCGGGAAATAAAAGCACGCTCACCCGCCTGCAAAACGGTTTCACTGTCCAGCACCTTCTCCGGCAAATAATTCATGCGCAAACTGATGACGCGCACCGTACCCGGCACTAATTCTGCCGGACGACTGCGCTTCACACCGTGTTTTGCCATATAATCCATCCCGCCGTGAAAGCCCAGTGCCAGCCAGTTCAGTAAACCGGCTTCCGCCTTTGCCAGTTCCGTATCTGTAATACCTGCGGCCTGAAAACCGAGTTCTTGCGCCCAAGTGCGTATATCTTCAGCAAGTTGATCAAACTGCCCGGATTGAGGATGTGTATTTTGCATAAACCCGATGATAGCCGATTTATCCTCCCTGATGAGCATGCGACGCTAGCACTGGCCGCTCGCCTGGCAGCTCAGCTGCAACCCGGCATGGTCATCTATCTGCATGGTGATTTGGGCGCCGGCAAAACTTGTCTGGTGCGCGGGGTATTAAATGCCTTAGGCTACACCGGCCGCGTAAAAAGCCCAACCTATACCTTGCTGGAAACCTACCATGCAGGCGGATTTGACTTGTGCCACTTTGATTTATATCGTTTGCAGGATGAAGATGAATGGGAATCTGCCGGATTTCGCGATGAATTTAATGGCGTCAATGTTATGTTTATCGAGTGGCCGGAAAAAGCAGTTGTCCCGCCAGCTGATTTAATCATAGATCTGGAGATTTTACAGGCGGGACGCTGTGCAGTACTGAAGGCCTTCACATCAATAGGACAAATATGTTTAAAGCAGTTATAACTCGCGCGCAGATTTATCTCCTGCTTGGCATGGCGCTGCTATGCCTGCAGCCTGGGGAATCACAAGCGGCGATCGAGGTAATCTCAACCCGCATCTGGCCCGCCCAGGATTACACCCGACTGACACTTGAATCCAGACAACCAATACGTCACACACTGTTCACAGTAGAAAACCCGGATCGCCTGGTGATTGATTTGCAGGATGTGGAACTGAATGAGGCGCTCAAACAGCTAAACAGTAAAACAGTCAGCGATGATCCTTACATCAAGAGTGTGCGGGTCGGCCAGTTTAAACCCGGCATGGTGCGACTGGTACTTGATCTCAAAGAGCAGATAAAACCACAATTGTTTGATCTTGCCCCGGCAGGAGAATATGGTTACCGCCTGGTACTCGACATTTATCCGGCAGCCAGCAATGATCCTCTGATGGCGCTGCTCTCACGGGACAGAACCGAGCCTATCAACGCTGACAAGCAGATTGACAAACTGCCCCTCCCCGAGATGATGACAGAGTTGCACAATTCCCCCCATCTGAGCGCGCGTACCTTGATCATCGCCATTGATGCCGGGCACGGCGGTGAAGATCCTGGTGCACAGGGCAGCCGCGGCTCGCATGAGAAGGATGTCACACTGGCAATCGCCCGTCGTCTGTGTGCCATGATAAATGACACAGCGAACATGCACGGGGTGCTGATACGTGATGGTGATTATTTTATCCCTCTGGGCGGACGTGTCGCCAAAGCCCGCAAAGCCAAGGCAGATTTATTCGTTTCCATCCACGCAGACGCTTTCATCCGGCCTGATGCGCATGGCTCTTCGGTGTTTGCACTCTCAGAACATGGTGCGACCAGCACTGCCGCGCGCTGGCTGGCCAAAAAAGAAAATGAGGCTGATTTAATCGGCGGAGTTAACATCGCGGTAAAAGACCCTTATCTGGCACGCACCCTGCTGGACTTGTCACAAACGGCCACCATCAGCGACAGCATCAGATTAGCCAAACATGTACTAGGCGATCTTAATAATATCAATGAGTTACATAGCGGGCATGTTGAGCAAGCCGGTTTTGCCGTACTAAAGTCACCCGATATCCCTTCTATTCTGGTAGAAACTGCGTTCATCAGTAATCCCGAGGAAGAAATACGCCTGAACGATGAAAATTATCAAAACAAACTTGCCAATGCAATCCTCGCTGGCATCAAACAGTACTTTGCCCAGAATCCGGCCTTATCCAGGCAACATATTAGCCAAACCAGCCGAATGGATGCGCAGTGAATCTGCAATTACTACAGATTTTAGGCGGAAAAACCGAACATTATCCTTATGAACTGGAGCGTACTTATCCGCGCATTCTTGAGACCATCCTGCAACTATGGGATGAGGATAAAATGGACGATTATTTTCTGCAACTGATGATAAGCGATCGCAGCGAGCGTTCCGGCTTCCCAGAAAAAATTGCCACCGAGATCATGTACCTGAGCCGGGTTCACGCAGCCCGGCAACCTGCCGAGAAACCCCGTGATATTTGGAAGGTCAGCTCCGATTCATTTGTCAGTTTTACGCCGCACACGAAATTGGACGCCGGACTCATCAGCAGTGAGCGGCAAAATCAACCTGACTCAGTACTTTTCGCCGCCATTGAATCCGGTAAGCTAACTGAAGTCACCTCATTCCTTGACGCGCACAGCAACACGGAAATCCGCAACAGTCGCGGCTGGACACCATTAATGATGGCAGCCTTCAACGGTCACGACGAGATAGTAAATTTGCTGATCCGGCATCACGCGGCAGTCAATGCTATTGATCCCGAAGGTAATAGCGCATTGCACCGGGCCTCATTTAACGGTTATATTCGCTGTGAACAACTGCTTATCGCCCAGCATGCGACTGTCAATGCGGGTAATTGTTTCGGATGGACGCCCTTAATTCTGTCTGCCGCACGCAATCATCCCCGGAGTGTTGCACTGTTAATCAATCAAGGTGCGCTGCCCGACCAGACGACTCAAGATGGTTATACCGCGCTGCACAAAGCCGCCGAAGCAGGATACAGCGATGTGGTAAAAATCCTGCTCGAACATGGCGCTGACAAGACGCTTATCACCCAGCATGGCGATACTGCGCAGAAGCTGGCCAAAAACAATCCGGAGATCCTCGAACTGCTGACACAACAGGGCTAACCGCCCCTGTCTGCCAAAGATACAGTCCATTTTCTGTATCCGGTTTGCGCCCTCTCTCAGCCAATTCTTCGCAGTCCGCTACGTCATTTTTTAAGTGGCGTTACACTCAAGACGCAGGATACAATTTTAGCTGAATCGCGGTGAATTCAGGATGGGAATACACCGGTAGACAGATAGCGATCACCCCGGTCACAGACAATAAACGAAATAACCGCATTTTCCAGCTGTTGCGAAATACGCAGCGCGACCGCTAACGCACCACCTGAAGAGATACCGCTAAAAATCCCTTCCTCAGCAGCCAGCCTGCGTGTCATCTGTTCTGCGTCCAACTGACTCACCGACTCTATCCTGTCCACCTTGCCTGCCTCATAAATTTTCGGCAAGTAAGCTGCCGGCCATTTGCGTATACCCGGAATCTGCGCCCCCTCCTCCGGTTGCACGCCGATAATTTGCACAGACTGATTCTGCTCCTTGAAATAACGCGCGCAGCCCATGATGGTTCCGGTCGTGCCCATGCTGCTGACGAAATGGGTCAGTTTACCGGCTGTATCACGCCAGATTTCCGGCGCAGTCCCCTGATAATGCGCAAGTGGATTATCAGGGTTGGAGAACTGATCCAGGATCATACCGCGCCCCTGATCGCGCAAAGCCAGGGCAATGTCTCGCGCCAACTCCATGCCGCCAGCTGCCAGCACCAGCTCTGCACCGTAGGCTTTCATGCTCTGACGCCGTTCAATGCTTTGATTTTCAGGCATCACCAGTATCATCCGGTAACCTTTCATCGCGGCTACCATCGCCAGTGCAATACCTGTATTTCCGCTGGTCGCCTCAATCAGGGTATCACCCGGCTTAATCTCGCCTCGCTGTTCAGCGCGCATGATCATGGAAAGTGCGGCCCGGTCCTTGACCGAACCTGCCGGATTATTGCCTTCCAGCTTAGCCAGCAGCACATTGCTGGTATGGCCGGGAATGCGCTGTAAACGCACCATGGGTGTATTGCCTACAAAATGATCTATGGACGGGTACATATTCAGTCTCAATTTTTGAGCAGTTGTGCGACATAACGACCTACACCATGCTCGACACTGAGAAACGGTTGCGAATAGCCGATACTACGCAGCGCGCCGATATCAGCCTGAGTGTAACTCTGATATTTGCCACGCAACGCATCGGGAAAGGGAATATAACGGAGCAAACCCTGCTGCTGTAATTCAACAAGACTTAACGCCTGTTTACCCTCGACATGGCGCAGGGCATTAACGGTTGCGACTGCCACATCGTTAAAACTCTGCGCCTGGCCTGTACCCAGATTAAAGATACCCGATAGTTCCGGATGATCCAGAAAAAACATATTGACCTTGACGACATCTTCGATGGAAACAAAATCGCGCAACTGCCCGCCACTCTCATAACCGTCACACCCTTCAAACAATTTCACACGCCCTTCAGCCCGATACTGATTGAAAAAATGATAGGCGACTGATGCCATGCGCCCCTTGTGCTGTTCACGCGGCCCATACACATTGAAATAGCGCAGGCCGATAATTTGCGCACCGCGTTTGTGCCAGCGACGACGTATGATCTGGTCAAACAAAAATTTGGAATAAGCGTACACATTCAACGGCGATTCAAACTCGCGACTTTCCTTGAAAACACTTCCTCCGCCATACACTGAAGCCGAAGAAGCATACAAAAACGGTATTTCTTCGCTCTGGCAATAGTTCAACAATTCCAGCGTGTACTGGTAATTGTTGTCCATCATGTAACGGCCATCGGTCTCCATCGTGTCAGAGCAGGCACCCTGATGGAATATTGCACACACCAGCCCGTCAAAGAAACCTTCCTGAATTTTTTGGCGGAAATCTTCCTTATCCAGAAAGTCGGCAATATCGCAATCCACCAGATTACGAAACTTGTCGGCAGACTTTAAATTATCCACCGCGATGATATCGTGTTCACCGCGTTCATTAAGCGCCTTGACCAGATTAGAACCTATAAAGCCTGCTGCGCCGGTAACGATGTAATACATCTATGCCCCTTTCGATTTATCCATCAGAAAAGTGGTAAGTGGAGCGGTGCACTTCAGTGGTAAGTACCCCCATCACTCACTATTTACCACTCGCTACTCACCAGTTTTACTGCATGTCCTGAACAATTTCTTCCCGGCTGACCACGGCTGTACCTAACTTACCGACGACGATACCAGCCGCACGATTCGCGATGCGCATCGCATCTGACATATCAGCCCCGGCAGCCATCATCACGGCCAGGGTCGCAATCACCGTGTCACCCGCTCCGCTCACATCAAACACTTCCCTGGTGTGTGTAGCCTCATGCTGCACATCTCCTGCGCGAT
Source organism: uncultured Nitrosomonadales bacterium (assembly GCA_903915035.1). Taxonomy (GTDB): domain Bacteria; phylum Pseudomonadota; class Gammaproteobacteria; order Burkholderiales; family Gallionellaceae; genus Gallionella. Next base: position 30,328 of record CAIWRI010000085.1, read on the forward strand.
ACAGACTCATACCATCTTCACTGCGTGTGACCAGCAATGCTTCCAGTTGCAAGCCCGTGCGCAGCGTCTCAGCCTTGCTGTTCAGCTCAGCCTCGGTGCGCCAACTGCCTGCCACTTCACGAAATTCACTGCGATTCGGTGTCAGCAGGGTTGCCCCTGCATAGCGCGCGTAATCGTCTCCCTTGGGATCGACCAGCACCGGTTTATGCGCATCCCTTGCCATTTGTATCATTTGTGCGATGTGAGCCAGACCGCCTTTGCCATAGTCGGACAGTATGACAACATCAGCCAGCGGCAATTGTATGCGGTAATCGGCCAGCGCGGCATGCAATACTTCATGACTGGGTGACGTTTCAAAATCGATGCGCAATAATTGCTGTTGCCGAGCGATGGCACGCAACTTGACGATAGTGGAAATACTGCTGTCGCGATGCAATAACGGAATCAAATTGGCGTATTCTTTCAACAGTTTTTCCAGACATACACCCGCTTCATCGTCTCCTACGACCGACAGCAACGTGACTTTCGCACCTAAGACTGCAATGTTACGCGCCACGTTTGCTGCTCCCCCGGGACGTTCGTCTACTCGACTGACTTTAAGTACCGGGACAGGCGCTTCAGGCGAAATGCGGTGCACTTCGCCAAACCAGTAACGATCCAGCATGACGTCTCCTACCACCAGGATACGAACGCCCTCGAATGCGGGTAACTTGATCATGCTAACCCCTGATTTGGCTGTTGATATCAAGCAAAGCCTGCATCGGATCTACCGCGCGGGTAATCGGCCGGCCTATCACAAGATAACTGGAACCGGCCTTGATCGCCGCCTCCGGTGTCATCACGCGTGACTGGTCATCAAGACTTGCCTCTAACGGACGAATACCCGGTGTCACCAGTGCAAATTTATTACCGCAATGTTTACGCAACAGTGCAGTTTCCATCGCTGAACAAACCACGCCGTCCAGACCGCACTCCTGCGACAATTTAGCCAGACGCAAGACCATCTCCCCGGTACTTGTCTGAATGCCCAGCTCATTAATATCTTCCTGATTCATGCTGGTCAGCAAGGTAACGGCAATTAGCTTGGGTGGCTTTACGCTGTTGGCCACCGCAAGTTGCGCCGCTTCCAGCATTTTACGTCCACCTAAAGCGTGCACATTGATCATCCAGACACCAAGACCGGCGGCGGCCTTACAGGCTTGCGCAGTGGTGTTAGGTATATCGTGAAACTTCAGATCAAGAAAAATCTCAAATCCGCTTCTCATCAATTGTTCAAGCAAGGCGGGCCCTGTCGCCGTGAACAACTCTTTACCTACCTTTAAGCGGCAAAGTTCGGGGGACAGACGGTGCGCCAGCGCCAAAGCCGGCACTGCACCGGGGTAGTCAAGGGCTACAATAATTTTCGGATCACTCATAACGGTTTACCACTTTCTTCATCGCGCCTCGGCGCATAACTATCCCATGCCTGACAGGCCGGGCAATGCCAATAAAATTTTCGAGCCTTAAACCCGCAATGGCTACAGTGATACATTGCCAGATTTCGTGTGCGTTTATGCACCAGATCTTTGATCATTTCAACATCGGCACGCATCTCCACCGGCACTTCCAGTAAACGCGCCTCCAGCAATTTATCCAGACACAACAGGGTCGGATTGCGCTCCAGTTCATCTCGCGCCAGTTTATAAGCTGAAGCGGGCGTTTCGTATTTCATCATGCCGTCAAACACGACATTCAGCAAATCAATTGAGTGATACTTAAGCAGGTATCCGCGCAACAGTAAAATACCCTCAGCTTCCCGATCAAGCGAACTATAGGCTGCCAGCAGACGTTCGGCCACCAAAGGCAGGTATTGTGCATCCTGCACCTCAATGCCGCGCCACAGCTCAATCGCCTGCTCAACATGTCCCTCAGCGCTCATCAGTTCACCCAGCATGACGGTCGCGCGCACGCTGCCAGGAAAAACCTCAAGCCCGAGCCACAAATGTTCGTGTGCCTGCGCCATATTGCCGGCAGCAATTTCTTCGGCAGCCAGTTCGCAATAAAAAAAAGCCGCCTGCTTGCTGTACGACTGCCCGGACTCAAGCGATAGCTGCTTTGCGATCGCAATCGCTTTCAACCAGTCATGTTCTTTCTGGAATAATTCCAGCAGAAATTCCAGGGCAGGTACGGCATAGGAAGTTTTTTTGAGTTCACCGAACAATCGCTCGGCACGGTCCAGAATCCCGGCTTTGAGATAATCCTGCGCCAGTTCAAAAATGGCCTGTTGACGCTTGTCATCATCAAGATCAGCCCTCTCCACCAGATTATGATGCATGCGCAAGGCGCGATCGACTTCACCGCGCCGGCGAAATAAACTTCCCAGGGCAAAATGGAGCTCAACTGTATGCGGATCAATTTTGACGACTTCGATAAAGGCCTCAATGGCTTTATCCTGCTGTTCATTGAGTAAAAAATTAAGTCCCTGAAAATACGATTCCGGCAATGCCGTTGATTCGGAGAGCAGATTCTTGATATCAAGACGTGCGGCCCACCATCCCATGCCAAAAAACAATGGCAAAAAAAGCAGCATCCACGGTTCAAATTCCATTAAATACCCACATGATTGAATACATTACAAAATACGACGAAAATACTGCATACACTATTGTGGATGATTAAGCTTTTTAAAATCGTCCAGCTCCCGCTTCAAACGGGATATCTCACGACGTTGACGAAACCAGATGCCCAGGGTTGCCAAAATACCTAACCCTGCACCCACTGCGAAAAACAACAACAAGGCCACCACCAGCGTTGATTGCCACTGATACCCGAAAAAATAATGCAAAGTGACTGGCTGACTGTTTTTAAGCGCGAAGCCCAGCAGGACAATAAACACAAACATCTGAAAAAGCCAGTTAATATAACGCATTTTTAATCCTCGTAATACCTGTTTGACCAGTTGCACTGCGCATTGTAATTCGAAAGCGGGCGTCAGGGAACTGACACGCCTTTTACAAGCCGCAAAACGATCGTTTCCTGTTCGCGGTACGATGCGCCGGAATAGAATCAATTGACAATGAATTGTGGCGAAATCAAGGCTGCGAAATTTTTGGCGCTTCAACCTGATGCGTATCAACAAGAGGATAAAAATATGCCAAGCCTCGACTGAGCTTCGTCAGTCAATCTGCAAGATAGCCTATGTTCAGATTGGCTGAGCGCGTTGTTGGCAGTACAACTCCCTCGCGGCAATGCGAAGCTGTCTTTCATCCAGGCGTTTCGCCAGACCAAAAGCAATTCTCATTCTGTGATAGCCGGGAGGTGCTGTTTAAGCTGCTTATTTTTGGGAGGGAGACGGGATTCCAGCGCGAATGGTCGCTTCGTCCAGCAAAGGAGAGCAAAGTTCAATGAAGCGATAGGCAAAGCTGCGCAGATAATGACCCCGCCGCAGGGCAATATAGGTGGTGTTCGCACCGAAAAGATGTTCACAGGGTAACAGACGCAATTCGGAATCTTTCACCGGGTTGAAGGCCATTGAGGCGATAATACCGATTCCCAAGCCCAGTTCCACATAGGTTTTGATTACGTCTGAATCCAGTGCTGACATGGAGATATCCGGTGTCACGCCTGCATCAAGAAAGGCCTGATCTATCCTGGCGCGTCCGGTCAATCCTTCGTGATAGGTAACGATGGGGTATTGGGCTAACGCCTGTAAAGTCAGTGGACTCACCAGTTCCAGCGGATGTCCTGCAGGCACGATCACCTCATGATACCAAGTGTAAAAAGGGAAGGAATCCAGCTTGCTGACATCCGCCAGTGCCTCTGTCGCCATACCAATATCAGCCTCGCCTGAAAGTAACAGGGTGACGATTTCACCGGGACTTGCCTGATGCAGTTTCAGGTGTACCTTTGGGTAGGTTTTCTTGAAATCGCTTATCACCTTGGGCAAGGCATAGCGCGCCTGAGTATGGGTCGCCACCACAGTCAACTGACCTTCATCGCGCAGACTATATTGCTCGACCATATTTTTAATGTTGTTTGCATCGAGCAGGATGCGTTCGACGATTTGCAGCAGTTCGCGCCCGGGTTCGGTCAGATCCAGCAGGCGTTTACCTTTGCGTACGAACAACTCCACTCCCAGTTCTTCCTCCAGATCCTTGATGTGTTTGGAAACGCCGGATTGTGAAGTAAACAAGGCACAGCCCACCTCGGTCAAGTTGAAATTACAGCGCGCAGCTTCACGAATAATTCTAAGCTGCTGAAAGTTCATTTTTTTCTCCCGTATCGAATACGCGGAACTGACGTGGCCGGATATAAGCTTTATCGCCATTCGCCAAGGGTGCGGCATCAAAGCGTTCACGGGATAACTCAATTTCGATAAATTCGCTGCTGCCAAACGCCGACACTTCGACGCGCACGATAGAACCGATGGCCCGTACCAGTTTAACCTCAACCGGCAGCGCTGTCTCATCCTGTTTGACGGCACTGATATCTATATCATGCGGACGCACATAGGCTACCGCATCGCCGTGGCGCTCGGTCCACGCGGCATGCTCCCTGCTATGGAACAGATTCACATTGCCGATAAACTGGTAGACAAAAGGCGTGGCAGGCTTCGCATATACTTCATCCGGCGTGCCGACCTGCTCGATTTTACCCTTGTTCATCACCACCACGCGGTCGGCTACTTCCAGCGCCTCTTCCTGGTCGTGAGTGACAAAAATGCTGGTGATGTGCAGTTCGTCGTGCAGACGGCGCAACCAGCGTCGCAGTTCTTTTCTTACCTGCGCATCCAATGCGCCAAACGGCTCGTCCAGCAGCAGAATTTTTGGCTCAACCGCCAGGGCGCGCGCCAGAGCGATACGCTGACGCTGCCCACCGGATAATTGCGCAGGATAACGATCCGAGAGCCAGTCCAGTTGCACCAGATTGAGCAATTCATGCACGCGGCGCTGAATCTCGGCCTCGTTGTGACGTTCTTTACGGGGTTTGACGCGTAAGCCGAAGGCGACATTTTCGAACACGGTCATGTGACGGAACAGAGCATAGTGCTGAAATACGAAACCGACGTTGCGCTCTCTTGCATTGCGCGCTTCCACGTCCTCGCCATGAAACAGCAACTTGCCTGAATCAGCCAGCTCCAGTCCGCCTATGATGCGCAACAGCGAAGTTTTACCGCAACCGGAAGGTCCCAGCAGTGCGATCAATTCACCGCTGTTGACTTCCAGATTGATGTTGTCCAGTGCCTTATAGGCACCAAAATTCTTGTTGATATTTTCAATTGTGATACTCATTTTACGCTCCGTGATGCAAAGGTTCGCCGCTACGTCGTGCCTGCCACTCGATCAGCGATTTTACCAGCAAGGTAACTACCGCCAGCAGCGCCAGCAGAGATGCCACCGCAAAGGCTGCGACAAAGTTATATTCGTTGTAGAGAATTTCAACATGCAACGGCATGGTATTGGTCATGCCGCGTATATGGCCGGAGACCACCGACACGGCACCAAATTCACCCATTGCACGCGCATTACATAAAATCACCCCGTACAGCAGCCCCCATTTGACATTCGGCAAGGTCACGCGGGTGAAAGTTTGCCAGCCGGACGCGCCGAGTGAAACTGCCGCTTCCTCTTCCTCTTTGCCCTGCGCCTGCATCAGCGGGATCAGTTCACGCGCAATAAACGGAAAAGTGACAAAGATGGTCGCCAGTACAATGCCGGGCACGGCGAAGAGCAGTTTGATGTCATGCGCCTGTAGCCAGTGACCGAACCAGCCCTGTGCGCCGAACAGCAGCACATACACCAGTCCTGATACGACGGGGCTAACGGCAAAGGGCAGATCAATCAGCGTAATCAACAGGCTTTTTCCCTTGAACTCGAACTTGGCAATCGCCCATGCTGCGGCAATACCAAACACCAGATTGCAAGGTACTGCGATGCCGGATGCGATAAGCGTCAGCTTTATGGCGGATAAGGCATCGGCTTCCTGTAGTGCCGCCCAGTATAGTCCCCAGCCTTTACTCAAGGCCTGATAGAAAACGGCAAACAAGGGCAGTCCCAAAAACAGCAGCAGATAGACGAGCGCCACGCCGATAAACAGCAAGGTCACGCTCCGGGATTCATGGGTTGCGATTCTGGTAGATTGTGACATTATCGAACTCCTCTGCGGCTGGTCCACCATTGCAGCGCGTTAATTGAAAACAGCAGCGCAAACGAAATCAGCAGCATGATTACCGCAATCGCTGTGGCACCTGCATAATCGTATTGTTCAAGCTTGGAGACGATAAGCAAGGGGGATATTTCAGAAATATAAGGCATATTTCCTGCGATGAAGATCACGGAACCGTATTCACCGATGGCACGGGCAAAAGCCAGCGAAAATCCGGTGAGCAGCGCCGGATAAATCGCGGGAAAAATCACACGACGAAACACGTCCCAGCGCCCCGCTCCCAGACTGGCAGCGGCTTCCTCCACGCCAGCCTCCACGTCTTCCAGAACCGGTTGCACGGTACGCACCACGAACGGCAGACCGATAAAGGTCAGGGCAACCACAATACCCAGCGGAGTGTAGGCGATTTTGATGCCTTGTGCCGCGAAATACTGACCTATCCAGCCGTGCGGGGCATATAGCGTGGCCAGCGTAATACCTGCCACGGCAGTGGGTAAGGCAAAGGGCAAATCGACCAGCGCATCAATGATGCGTTTGCCGGGGAAGCGATAGCGCACCAGCACCCAGGCGACAATCAGGCCGAAAAAAGCGTTAATCACCGCAGCAGCAAGCGAGGTAAGAAAAGTGACGCGCAGTGAGGCCAGCACACGATCATTGCCCAGCACCGCGAAAAAACCGCCCCATCCCAGATTCGCTGTCTTAAAAAACAACGCAGACAATGGCACCAGTACGATCAGCGATAGATAAAGCAGCGTAAAACCCATGGCCAGATTAAAGCCGGGCAATACACTGTGGGCACGAAAACGCGTGAAGACGCGTGTCGAGCTTGCAGCCGAACGAGCCATCAAATACTCCTTAAATCAGAACAATCGGGAAGTGTACAGCAGAAAAAGACGCGTTAAAAATCATAATTTCAGCTTTGCTTAGCAGAAAATTGAATAAGCGCGAAATTGAATCTCCAGGAGCCTGTCAGGCTGCTACGCGCAGTCCCCAGGTTTCGGCAGCAGCAGGCCGGCCCGTTAAATAACCTTGAATCAGAAATACCCCTGCAGCACGCGCCAGTTCAAGTTGTTCCGGCGTTTCAACCCCTTCAATAATCACTTCCGAACCCAAGTCGCGTATTATTTCGACCAGTTTTGGCAGTATACGCGCAGCTTGGTATTAACCATGGCCTGCTCGATGATGGCCCCGTCGAGCTTTACATACTCGGGAGTGAGCGTCCATAGCCTTTCCAGATTCGAATGCTCCTTGCCAAAATCGTCGATGGCAATTTTGTAACCGCGTTCACGATAATTGCTAATGGCCGCCGCCAAAAGTTTTTCGTCACTCACGGCACCCTCGTGAATTTCGATGACGACATGTCGGGTTGCTACGTCATGCTGATGCAGCACATGCTCGAACACCCTGCCGTGCGAATTGACCGTGATGAGCAATTCAGGATGTACGTTGAGGAACAGCAATCCGTTACCGGGACCCATATTCAGGAAATTCAGCGTATGCAAAGTGCGGCACAAACGGTCGAATTTGACCAGTCGTTCAGCTACTTCCGCCTGATGGAAGGCCGCCGGCGGCGCGACTGAAATGCTCTTTTTATCCTGAGCTCTGAGCAGCGCTTCGTAACCCAGTGGAATATTCTTTCGCAAGTCTACAATGGGTTGAAACACGCTGGACAGATGTAGTCCGATAAAATTGGCACGTATCGCTTCGCCGTGAATTTCCAGCCGGTAGTCGTCAGCGAGATTCAGTGAATCACGCAACTCCTTTTGTAAGGCATTTAAACGATAAAGTGCAGACATTTCGACTATTTTCGGCTGTAGAGTTGATCGAACACACCACCGTCCTTGAAATGCTCGGTTTGCGCCTGTTGCGCATTGCCGAATACCTCGGAAACGGTGAATAATTTCAGCGCGGGCAAAGTGGCTAAATGTTTTTTGGCTATCACGGCATCATACGGACGCAGCTCGAACTGTGCGGCAAGTTCCTGCGCTGCCGGTGTATAAAGTTGTTGCAAATAGGCTTCGGCCACTTTACGCGTGCCGCGTTTATCCACGACCTTGTCAACGATGGATACCGGCAACTCGGCCACGATGCTCAGCGGCGGATAAACCAGATCAAATTTGTCAGCGCCGTATTCCTGTTTAATCAACCCCACTTCATTTTCAAAAGTGACCAGCACATCGCCGATTTCACGCTGCACGAAAGTCGTCGTTGCACCGCGCCCGCCGGTTTCCAGCACCGGTACATTGGCAAATATTTTGCCGACCAGTTCACGCGCCTGAACCGCTTTACCGCCCTGTTTGATGACAGAGCCCCAGGCGGCAAGATAAGCATAGCGGCCATTGCCGGAAGTTTTCGGATTGGCGATGATGACGGATATGCCAGGTTTGGCCAGATCAGCCCAGCTCCTGATGCCTTTCGGATTGCCGTGACGCACAAGAAAAATTGAAGTTGAACTGAATGGCGCACTGCCATTGGGCAGACGCTCCGCCCAATTGACAGGAATCAACTGCTTTTGAGCCAGAATATCCACATCAATGGATTGATTCATGGTCACGACATCGGCCTCCAGACCATCCACCACAGCGCGCGCCTGTTTGCTCGAACCGCCGTGAGACTGGTTAATGGTGACGTTATCGCCGGTCTTTTGTTTCCAGTATTTGACGAAAGTCGGATTGTATTTTTTGTAAAACTCACGTGACACATCATAGGACGCGTTCAATATGCTGACATCGGCAGCAAATGCAGCGTTTGACAACATGACCACTATGCCCAGCAAAGCCAGGCGTTTTATTGGAAATTTCATCTGTTATATCCTTTATTCAATCGGTATTGACAACTAACGATAGCGCGTTTGTTGCGTGACATGGTGATTTTCCTTGAGGTATTAAGCATTCTGACTGCGCATGATAAGCCAGCAGGCCTGACTTGCTTAGTGTTTAAATTTATTTGCTTATGCAAAATCCTGCGCTTCAGGATAATCACCTGCCGCATCTCGCTTATTTAACGGGGACCGGTAAACGATGATGCGTATCAGGCGATATCGTGAGATGATCTGTACATCAATCAACGGAGTTCATTATGAAATTGCTTGGCACCGCCACCAGTCCTTATGTGCGCAAGGCGCGTCTGGTCTTGCTGGAAAAGAATATCCCGCACGAATTTGTCATTGATCAGCCTCAAGAACCCGGCAGCCTCGTGCCGGGCATCAATCCGCTGGGCCGCATTCCCGCCTTGTTACTTGACGACGGTTTTTGCGTATTCGATTCCAGCGTCATTGCCGATTATGTCGATACGCTCAATGACCAACCCGTTCTGATTCCGCGTGCTGATGTGAGAGCAAGGCTGCGCGTCAAACGTTGGGAGGCGCTGGCCGACGGCATCATGGATTCCGCGCTGGTGGTGCGCAATGAGCATGCCAGAGCGGCTGACAAACAGGATATTGCCACACTGGATATGCACAATACGGCCATCAGCCATGCGCTGGAATATATTGCAAAATTGCTGGGTGAGCATGTCTGGTGCGAGGGCGACGCTATTACGCTGGCCGATCTGGCGCTGCTGAGCGCATTGATTTATCTGGATTTGCGTCAGGCTGAGCGAGACTGGCGCGGCAAGCATAGTAATCTTGCCGCCTGGTTTGCTCGCCTCAGCTTGCGTTCCAGCGTGATTGAAGCGAACAGGGTATAGCTGTTTTTGTGCGATGCAATGCAGAATTAATTGGTTTTCAACCTGCATTCCTCACCGTAAGATGCAGACAGGTGAGACGAACTCTTTCGTGATGTACCCTCCCCCCGCAATAATTTCGGGCACCTGCAACGGGTGCCCGTTTTTTTGCATAGACTTTAACGAGCGGCATTGAATACCTGGCTGCCAGGAGGCTTGATGATGTTACGTTTTTTCCTGAGTAATTGATGCAACGCACTCGCCATAAAACTTCGGGTTTTTCCTTCTTTTATTCGATGCGCCTTGTTTATCACCCCTGCCTGCCGCAGGCAAGACAG
>CAIWRI010000086.1 GCA_903915035.1 uncultured Nitrosomonadales bacterium
TAGGTGAAATCTTATCGGCTCAAAACAAGAAGCAATTATGGATACCTGCTGGTTTCGCACATGGTTTTGTCACCTTGTCCGACACGGCGGAATTTTTATATAAGACTACCGATTACTGGTATCCTGAACATGAGCACAGCCTGCTCTGGAATGATCCTGCGCTCGGCATCGACTGGCGTCTGACAAATGAACCGGCTTTGTCCGCGAAGGACAAACTGGCCAAGCTGCTGGCAGACGCTGAGTGTTTTTGATGCAAGGCATTGTCAGCATCGGGGACATGATAGATTATAAGACTCTGCTGGATCAGGTTATTGAAATTGCCCTGGAAGCCGGGTGTGCGATCATGGAAGTCTATGCTGACCCGGTCGTGACCATTAAAGCCGATGCTTCACCGCTGACAGCTGCTGATCTGGCGTCAGACCGGGTGATCAGTGCGGGGCTAAATCAGTTAGATCTGGGCTGGCCTTTACTGTCCGAAGAGTCTGAACCGATTGACTTAGAAATCAGGCACAACTGGTCGCGCTTCTGGCTGATCGACCCGCTTGATGGCACCAAAGAGTTTATCCGGCGCAACGGCGAGTTTACCGTCAATATCGCACTGATTGAAAACGGTGAACCTCTGCTGGGCGTGGTGTATGCGCCAGTGCTGGATGTATGCTATTTCGCGGCGCGCGGCCAGGGTGCGTTTGTCAGGCGTGGCAAGGCCGCAGCACAACGCATACAAGTTAAAACGCATCATGCCGGTGAACAAATAAGCGTTGTCGCCAGTCGCTCGCACAGCGATGAGAGAACTTCCGCGTTGTTACAAAAGCTGGGCGATTACCAATGCATTAGCATGGGCAGCTCGCTTAAAATTTGTCTGGTTGCGGAAGGCGCTGCACATCTCTATCCGCGACTCGGGCCCACCATGGAGTGGGATACCGCTGCGGCTCATGCCGTGGTGAAACTGGCGGGCGGCAGACTGTGCGATTCGTCGGGTGATGAATTGCGCTATAACAAAGCCGATTTGCATAACCCGGAGTTTTATGTGCTGTCCAGTGAGGATACCTCACTGTTCAAGCTGATTCAGTCCTGACGGGTTACAAACAAGGCAGTTGCGCGAGCAGGGCTTCAGCAGTCTCTTCAATACTTTCATTTCCGCCATTGACCGTAATGTCCGGTTTTGCCGGTGCTTCATAAGCGCTGCCAATGCCGGTCAAGTTAGGCAGCAGCCCTGCGCGGGCCTTTTTGTATAAACCTTTTATATCGCGTTGTTCGCAGACGTCCAGCGTGGTGTCAACGTACACTTCAACAAAATTTTCCGCACCTATTAGTTCCCGCGCCATTTCGCGTTCACGACGGAAAGGCGAGATAAAAGCGGTCATCACAATCAGGCCTGCATCCATCATCAGTTTGGCGACCTCGGCAATGCGCCGGATATTTTCTACCCGGTCGGCATCAGTAAAGCCCAGATCCTTGTTCAAGCCGCCGCGTACATTGTCTCCATCCAGAATATAGGTATGATAGCCTTGTGCATGCAGGGCGACTTCCAGCGTATTAGCCAGGGTTGATTTACCGGAACCGGACAGGCCGGTAAACCAGATCACCCGTCCCTTGTGCCCGTTCTGTTTTTCACGCGTGCTGCGGTCAATGCTGAGCGCCTGTTTGTGGATATTTGCTGCGCGCCTCAGGCTGTGCTTGATCATGCCGGCCGCCACCGTGGTACGGCTGACCTTGTCCCGCAGCATGAATCCGCCCAATATTCTCGATAGTTCGAAGCTATCGCAGACGATGGCTTTGCTCAGCGAAACGCTACAGATGCTGATATCGTTTATCGCCAGCGTGCGGGCCGCTTCGTGTGCCAGTGTGTTGACGTTGTGCTTGATGGTGCGGATTGTGGCGGATGCGCATTGCGTTGCAAGTTCCAGATCATAGCTGCGTCCTATCAGGCCTTCTTCTTCATTCATCCATACCAGCGTCGCTTCAAACTGATCGGTCATCGGTAACGGCTGTTGCGCGAGTGAAATAATATCGCCGCATGCGGCATTAACTTCACTATCCAGCGTCAGGGTGACGGCCTGTCCCCGGCTGGCTGTGTTGAGCGACCCGTCCAGAGCGACGATCCGGCTAATCTTCGCTGTTTGTCCTGATGCGCTGATGCGGATTTCATCACCGGTGCTGACTGAGCCTTGTTCGACAGTGCCCGAGTAAACGAACTGGCCGGAAGCTGTGGGGCTGATGCGCTGAACGAAAAATATCAGCTGCGTTGAGGGGGACTGGACTAACGGCACTGATTCCGGCGCCACTGATTCCAGATAGCTGATCAGCGTACTGTTGCCGCTCTCCAGACTACCGCTGCTGCGCAGCAACTCCAGATTTTGCTGGTGATTCAGCCGGAACTCAGGCGCACCGGCGGATGTGTTGCTATGGACGTTGACCGGTTTGCGCATCAGAAATACCCCTTAGCTTTCTTATAAAAGCGGTTGAATCAGTATGGATTGCACTCTCCTGACGCTCTGAACTGTCAGTATCAGATAACTGATAATTTACGGTGCCATTTACTAAGAGGGGTTGCTGCGAAGTATAGCGGCTCTTAAGCATTTTTTCATATAATCGTAAATTATAGTTCCGTGCAAAAAATAGCGGCAAAGCCGCACGAGTTTAACCGCTTGTCGCCAATGAGCCGCATATTGTTGCAAGTTGCCCGCATATTTTCCAAGCCGTTGCAGGACATATACTGAGCAGAATGCTTTACACTCTCGCTTTGAACAGAACCACGGGTGAACAACCCGCCATGCGGATAATGACGGATAACACACACATGCGCATAGCGCTTGAACTGGCAACTGCGGCACTGGCACTGGGTGAGGTGCCCGTTGGTGCGATTGTGGTGAAGGATGGGCAGATCATCGGGCGTGGATTTAACGCGCCGATCTCGCGTCATGATCCTTCTGCTCACGCCGAAATGCTGGCCTTGCGCGAGGCAGCGCTGCATATCGGTAATTATCGTCTGGTAGACTGCCAATTGTTTGTCACACTGGAGCCTTGTCTGATGTGTGCCGGTGCCATTATGCATGCGCGCATTGCGCGAGTGGTGTATGGCGCGCCGGACTTTAAAACCGGGGTGTGCGGCAGCGCCTTGAATGTGTTTGAAGATTTAGCCACTCCGCATTCCACTCACAACTTACCGCTCGCTACTCAGCAGTTAGTACGTCTGAACCATCATGCCGAAGTGACAGGCGGGGTGCTGGCCGAAGAATGTGGTCTAATGCTGAGTCGTTTCTTTGCCATGCGCCGTTTGCAACAAAAAAACAAGCTGTAGGATTCAGGAAGAAGATAATGAAAATTGTTATTCATATTGCAAGTCAACATCTTGAATTGCTCGATGATGCCGGTCAACTCTTGCACCGCTATGCGGTTTCAACGGCCTTGCAAGGTGCAGGCGAAGTGCCCGGCAGTTTTTGCACGCCGAGAGGCGCTCATATCATCCGTGCAAAAATAGGCGTGGGTTGTCCTGAAAATACGATATTTGCCGCACGCCGTCCGACTGGCGAAATTTATACGCAGGAACTGGCGGCGCGATTTCCCGGACGTGACTGGATTCTGACACGCATCCTTTGGCTGTCAGGTTGCCAGATCGGCTTTAACCGCCTGGGACCAAACGATACCATGCGACGCTATATCTATATTCACGGCATGCCCGATTCAGAACCCGCAGGCGTGGCTAAATCACATGGCTGCATCAGGATGCACAATACAGATTTACTGGAATTATATGAGGCTGTGCCTGCAGGTACAGCCGTTGAGATCATTGAATAATTTACCGGAAAGAGGCATATGAGCAATCCTTTTAGCATCAGTCTGATTAGCTGGCATGATGGCGAGCCGTTACTTAAATCAGTACGCGAAGCAGTATTTATCCGCGAACAGGGTATTCCGCCTGAATTGGAATGGGACGGACTGGATGAGGCGCATTGCCGGCATGCGCTGGTGCTGAGCCGTCAGGGTGAAGCGATCGGTTGCGGTCGGATGCTGTCTGACGGGCATATCGGGCGCATTGCCGTATTGCCGAAATGGCGCGGTCAGAAGATTGGCACCGCCATCGTTGAGTCCTTGCTGGACTATGCCAGAACACATGATTATCCCCAGGTTTTTGTCGATGCGCAGGTTGATGCCGTACCGTTCTATCACAGCTTCGATTTCGTCGAAGAAGGTAAAATGTTTATGGATGCGGGCTTGCCGCACATCAAAATGCGGCTGTCACTTTCCCGTTAAATAACCGGCCACACTGAAATTCATCACCGCTTCCGGGTGAGAGACGGTGAAGCCGGTGATGATGGCGCCGGTAGCGAATGCCTCTGCAAATATCAGGATGGGGGCCGGAATCAGATAATGATACTGAATCTGCGGCCAGGTATAGTGTGTCAGCCCGAGCAAAACCAGTGTCGTGACCAGCATCATCAGCATGGTGGCTAATGCCGCGCAAACAAAACCATTCAATATCACAAACATAAAGAAATTTTTAGGCAGGTAATGACGAGAAAAACGCAGCAACAGTTCACTGAACAGCATCGGTACGGCCAGCATTAGCAAACCATTCAGTCCCAGCGTTACGAGATCTAAGCCTGAATACAGCCAACTGAGCAGCATGACGACGCTGAGCGCGATAAGCGCGATGTGCCAGCCGAACATCAACAGGAACAGCGTCGAACCGATCAGATGAAAATTAAATCCGGCATGGATGCCCGCATTAAGCTGCCAGAACACCGGCGTGCAGAACATTAATCCTATCATGCCGTTCATCATGCCGGGATTATCCAGCAGTTTTCGCCACGGTGCACCGCGTAGCGCCCGATACAACAGCCAGGCAAAAGCGTAGTTGGCCAGCAGCAGACTATCACCTGAGAATAGCTGTGCCGGCAGGTTCATGGCAGCGGATAGGGCAGCTTTTCAAAGTTCAGTACGGCACCCTGAACTGCGCCCAGATGGATGATTTGTGTATCATGGCTTTCAATCTGCATCACGACCAGCACATCGTAGCCGCCGGCCGGTGACGGGACCGCATTGGCAAGCATGCCGCAGGCTTGCTCGCCAAGGCTGGCGCTGTACACATCTTCACCGGCACGGGCCACAGCATCTACATGAGCCAGATACATGCGTCGCTTGAGTTTGCCCAGATAATGCATGCGCGCAACAATCTCCTGACCCGGATAGCAGCCCTTCTTGAAGTTGATCCCGCCGATCAGATCGAAGTTGGCCATTTGCGGCACGAACTGCTCTTGTGTTTCAGGCTGAATTACCGGAATGCCGGCACGCACGTTAAGCCAGTCCCAGCAGGCGCTGCCGGCGGGTTTTGCCAGCGTCGAGAGTTGTTGCCAGAGCGCAGTTGCCTGATTTGCCGGAATATTGAACTGAAAACGCGACTCACCCAGACTGATCACGCGAGCGTCCATGAGGTCATGAACCGTCAGTAATTCAGTGGCGGAAAGCAAATTTTGTCTGCCGGATAATCCCAGCGAAATCATCTCATTGCTGACATCGGTAATTTTTACCTTGGCACGCAAGACATACATGGAGAGTTTCTTGCGCACGCTTTCAGCCAGTGTGACCGGTAGCTGCAGCAGATAATCCTCTCCATCGCGCCAGATCAAAAATGAGGCCAGCATGCGTCCCTTTGCCGTATTGAAACTGGAATATTGCGCGCGACCGTTGCTGACTTCACGGATGTCATTACTCAGCAGATTTTGCAAAAAAGATTCAGCGTCAGGACCTGATACGCGCAGCAGGGAAAATTGACTCAGGTCGCAGAGTACGGTCCTGTCCCGGGTGGCGGTCAATTCGGCATTAAAATCGCCAAAATGGCGTACCACGCCCTCTTCAATGATTGCGCCCTGTTCAGTGATAAATATTTGCCAGTCAGATTGCATGATGTCCATTCGTGTAGTTAGTTGTTATGCAGTGCGAAACCGGCTTGACGCCACAACGGGAAACTTCCCCGAACTCAGGTCTTCGTAGATAGATAACCAGACTTAATGTCTTGCGTGTGTGCCGCAGGACTGACAGAATCAGCCGTAAATCCTGAGGCGTCTGTTACTTACCTGCCCTTGCCGTTTTGCAGACAATTATTGAAGACATCGTGCCGGTACTTTGTCCATTGTGACAGAATTGCGGCTCAGGTAACTGATTGAACTGTTTGAGTGTGTGCTGCTTGCAGCATATTCCCCGGCCTGCTGGCGAACTGTACTGCTATTTTTAATTTATGGCAATGACGGCGTGCATCAGCTAAACTCTACCGCCATGAAATATATTGCCGGATTCCTGTTGCTCACCCTGTTGACCGCCTGCGATGTGTGGAATAACCCCTATCCGTCAGCGGATGCGGGCAAAGCCATCCTTTACACCGCATTCACCGAACGTCCCAAACATCTTGATCCGGCACAGGCTTACAGCGAGAATGAATATGCATTCCTTGCCAATATTTATGCACCGCCGCTGCAATATCACTACCTGAAACGGCCTTATCAGCTGGTGCCCCAGGCGGCAGACAGCATGCCGGTGATTACCTATCTGGACAGCCGGCAGCGGCAATTGCCGGCGGATGCGCCTGCTGAAAAAATCGCCTTCAGCGTGTATGAAATTCACATCAAACCGGGCATGCATTATCAACCTCATCCGGCTTTCGCACGCGATGCACAAGGATTGCCGGAATACTTTCATCTGAAGCCTGCCGACCTGAATGACATTCACGCGCCGGGGGATTTTTCGCACAGCGGCACGCGTGTCGTGACGGCGGCTGATTACGTATATCAAATCAAACGACTGGCCAATCCCCAGTTACACCAGCCGATTTTTGGCGTGATGAGCGAATATATCATCGGCTTGAAAGAGTATGCACAGACCTTGCAGCAGACGCTGAAAAAACATCCCGATGACTTTCTTGATTTGACGGCCTTGCCGCTGCCCGGCGTTACCGTGGTGAATGAGACGACTTACCGTATCACCATCCACGGTAAATATCCTCAGTTCGCCTATTGGCTGGCGATGCCGTTCTTTGCTCCGATGCCGCCGGAAGCCGAGCGTTTTTATGCACAAGCGGGAATGAAGGAACGCAACCTGACTCTGGACTGGTGGCCGGTGGGTAGCGGACCGTATTATTTGTCGCAAAATGATCCCAACCGGCTGATGGTGCTGTCTAAAAATCCCGACTATCATAGCGAGCTGTATCCGGCAGAAGGGGAAGCGGGTGATTTACCGGCGGGGTTGCTAGCTGATGCAGGTCACCCTCTGCCGCTGACCGACAAGGTCGTATTTACGCTGGAAAAAGAAACCATCCCCTACTGGAGTAAATTTCTGCAGGGATATTACGACGCGTCCGGTATCAGTTCTGACAGTTTTGATCAGGCAATACAGGTGACTGGCGGCGGTGAGGCGAGTGTCTCCGGGGCTATGCAAGCACAGGGAATTACGCTGTCGACTTCAGTTGCGACTTCCACCCTGTATACCGGTTTTAACTGGCTGGACCCTGTGGTTGGCGGCTGTGGCAGGCATATTCCTTCTCCTCAATCCTCCCCTCTCATGGATGAGAGTAAACAAAGCGACTCAACTTGTAATCCGGAGCGGGCGCGAAAACTGCGCCAGGCGATCTCGATTGCCGTGGACTTCGAAGAGTTTATTTCCATCTTCGCCAACGGACGCGGCATCGCTGCGCAATCTCCGATCCCTCCCGGAATTTTTGGCTATCGTGAGGGGGCCGCAGGCATCAATTCTGTAGTGTATGACTGGGTCAACGGTGCGCCTGAACGCAAGCCCCTGACTGCGGCGAAACGCTTGCTTGCCGAAGCCGGCTATCCGGATGGCGTAGATGAAAAGACGCATCAGCCGCTGGTTATCAATCTGGATACCACGGCCAGCGGTGTGGGTGACAAAGCGCATCTGGACTGGATGCGTAAACAGTTCAATCAGCTGGGCGTGCAACTGGTGGTGCGCAGCACTGACTATAATCGCTTTCAGGACAAGGTCAGACGTGGCGATACGCAGATGTTTTATTACGGCTGGAATGCCGATTATCCGGACCCGGAAAACTTTCTGTTTTTACTGGATGGCGCGCAGGGCAAGGTGAATCATGGCGGCGAAAATGCCAGCAATTACAGCAATCCGGAATATGACCGGCTGTTCAATGAAATGAAAAATATGGAAAACAGCCCTGATCGGCAGTTAATCATCGACAGAATGCTGACAATATTACACGATGACTCACCCTGGTTGTGGGGTTATCATCCGAAAAATTATGTGTTGCAACATGGCTGGTTGTATAACGTGAAGCCCAATGTGATGGCGACCAATAAACTCAAATACTGGCGAGTGGATGCCAAGCTGCGCGATGAACGGCGGGCACAGTGGAATAAACCGGTACTCTGGCCGTTGTGGCTGGGCGGCTCTGCGATGCTGCTGTTTGCCTTGTGGATATGGCATGTATTGCGCCAGCGCGAGAACGCCCGCAGCCTGCAAGATAACTCCCCCGTATAATATCCGCATGATTGCATATCTTATTCGCCGCCTGCTATACGCCCTGCCGATTCTCATCGGGGTAAATCTGCTTACCTTCGCGCTGTTCTTCGTGGTAAATACGCCTGACGATATGGCGCGCATGCAACTCGGGGTCAAACGCGTAACGCCTGAGGCCATCGTGCTATGGAAGCAGCAGCATGGCTATGACAAACCGCTGATGATCAACCATGCGGCGGCCGGCGCAAAACAATTCACCAATACCATTTTCTGGCAAAAGTCCGCCAGTATGTTTGTGCTGGATTTTGGTTATTCTGATGACGGGCGCAATATTTCCCGCGAGATCGTGACACGCATGGGGCCGAGTTTATCTATCGCACTGCCGACTTTTCTGGCAGGACTGGTGATTTATGTCAGCTTTGCCTTGTTGATGACGTTGTTTCGCGCAACCGCACTTGATATCGCAGGGGTGACACTTTGCGTCATGCTGATGTCGATATCCGGACTGTTCTATATTATCGGCGGGCAGTTCCTGATCGGAAAACTATGGCATCTGGTACCTGTCTCGGGCTATGGTGGCGGCGGCTTCAAGTTTGTTGTGCTGCCCGTTGTGATCGGCATCATCGGCGGAATAGGTTCCAGCAGTCGCTGGTATCGCGCTATTTTTCTCGAAGAAATCGGTCGCGATTATGTGCGCACCGCGCGCGCCAAGGGCTTGTCCGAACTGCAAGTGTTATTCATTCATGTCCTTAAAAACGCCATGATCCCGATTCTGACCGGTGTGGTGGTGGTCATTCCGCTGCTGTTCATGGGAAGTTTACTGACGGAATCATTTTTCGGTATTCCGGGCCTCGGCAGCTATACCATTGATGCCATCAACGCGCAGGATTTCTCCGTGGTTCGCGCGATGGTTTTTTTAGGTTCTTTGCTGTATATCGCAGGACTCATCCTGACCGATATTTCTTATACGCTGGTTGATCCCCGGGTGCGCCTGTCATGAATTTTATTCCGGTCATTTTATGGAGTGATGCGCTGGTATTTCTGTTGCTGGCCGTGAGTATTGCAGCGCTCTGCTATGTGCGCCGTCATGAGCATTTATTGCTGCCCTGGCGTCGTGTGGCTAAAAGTCGCGTGGCGATGGGATCGCTGCTGGTTCTGTCGCTTTTTCTGCTGGTAGGCGGCCTGGATACGCTGCATTATCGCGTCGCCCTGAATGGTCATTATTCGCCGGAAGTATTGAGCGTGTTCGACAAGCTGGCAGAGCCGCTGCGCCTGCAAACTGAAAAGACCTACTCCGCACCGCTGGCGATGACGCTGTATGCCATGGAAAGTACCACGGATGCAAACGGGCGTGTGGTGCGCAGCTATCCCAGACTGAAATACGGCGGTGTCGCGTTGACGAGTAGTGCGCAGCGGAACGGTGATATTTCAAGACGCGCAACGCTGGGTGCACTGGCAGGCTTGTTCATCGCGGTGCTGGTGTTATTAAGGGTGAAGCGAGGCGCACTGGCTATCGTCATCATCACCGTCCTGATCGGTACGACCGTCAGCCTGTCCTTTGCCTATCATGTGCTGGGCACCGACAAGGTGGGACAGGATGTGCTGTATCTGTCGCTCAAAAGTATACGCACGGGGCTGATTATCGGCACGGTGACAACGCTGGTCACGCTGCCGCTGGCCTTATTCTTAGGCGTTGCAGCCGGCTATTTCCGCGGCTGGGTGGATGACGTGATTCAATATGTTTACACGGTATTAAGTTCTATCCCCAGCGTATTACTGATCGCCGCGGCGGTACTGATGATGCAAGTCACCATAGATACTCATCCCGGCTGGTTCGCAACCTCTGCCGCAAGGGCGGATTTGCGGCTGGTGTTTCTGTGCCTGATTCTGGGCATGACCAGCTGGACAGGCTTGTGCCGCTTGCTGCGCGGCGAGACATTGAAGCTGCGTGAACTGGAATATATACAGGCGGCGCAATCTTTTGGCGTGTCCTCGATGCGCATCTTGTCGCGGCACATTTTGCCTAATGTGATGCACATTGTCCTGATCGCCCTGGTCATGGATTTCTCCGGGCTGGTGCTGGCCGAGGCGGTATTATCTTACGTAGGCGTGGGGGTAGATCCTTCGATGATCAGCTTCGGCACCATGATCAATGGCGCCCGCCTTGAAATGGCACGTGAACCGATGGTGTGGTGGTCGCTGGCAGCCGCCTTCAGCTTCATGCTGGTGCTGGTGCTGGCCGCCAACCTGTTTGCCGATGCAGTGCGCGATGCGCATGATCCAAGGCTGAACCGGACTTAACCAAAAAATCAGATTGCCCTCTCATGCGCGTCCCGCCCTAGCTGATGCTTAGCTGACGGCCTTGATGCTCACCACATCGCGCCACGGGCCTACCCGTTTGTCGTGCAACAGGTGCCTTGTATTGCCAGTTAACACCTGAGCCCGCAACAGCGAACGGCGTATTGTCGATAGTATCCGGTTCAGTGTTGATGACAAAAAAAGTAAAGCATCAAGTCGACTCACCTGTTCAGGTTCACTGAGCATACTGACAATGTGACAGAGATCTCAATGGGAAGTACACACTTCTGGCGGAAAGGACAGACTTCTCGTCGGAAAGTGCAGACTATTCAGCGGGAAGGACGTTCTTTACGTTGTGAAGGATACGTTTCCCGTCGGGAAGGACACGGTTTTCGCTGAAAGCACACAGTTTTCGCCAGAAACACACGCTTCCCGCTGGATACTCACGTTTTTCGCTGGAAGCACATGCTTTTCGCTGGAAGCACACGCTTTTCGCTGGAAGCGCACGGTTTTCGCCAGAAGCACACGCTTCTCGTCGTCAAAAATACGTTTCACGTCGTGAAGGACACGCTTCCCGTCGTCAAAAATACGTTTCCCGACGTACAGAATACGACTTCAAACGTACAGAATACGACTTCAAACGTACAGGATGCGACTTCAAACGTACAGGATACGACTTCAAACGTACAGGATGCGACTTCAAACGTACAGAATGCGACTCCAAACGTACAGAATACGACTCCAAACGTACAGAGTACGACTCCAAACGTACAGGATACGACTTCAAACGTACAGGATACGACTTCAAACGTACAGAGTACGACTTCAAACGTACAGAGTACGACTTCAAACGTACAGAATACGACTCCAAACGTACAGAGTACGACTTCAAACGTACAGAATACGACTCCAAACGTACAGAGTACGACTCCAAACGTACAGAATACGACTCCAAACGTACAGAATACGCTTCACGTCTGACAGGAAACACTGCACGTTTGGAAGGAAACACTTCACGTCTGACAGGAAACACTTCACGTTTGGAAGGAAACACTGCACGTCTGACAGGAAACACTGCACGTTTGGAAGGAAA
>CAIWRI010000087.1 GCA_903915035.1 uncultured Nitrosomonadales bacterium
GTGTAGGGCAGTTTGGCATAAGCGCCGGGCTGGATGGCTTCGACTGCGGCCTGAGTGTCGAAGTAGTCGAGTTTACTCCCGGCTAAAGGCTTACGGTATTGGGTATTCATAATGTCCTTTTGTGAGAACGTGTACGAGGATGCGAGCGGGAGAAGGGTTGGGGAAGAGGGTTTTCATTTAAAACATCCACAGTCCCTCATCCCCAATCCTTCTCCCGCTCGCGGGAGAAGGAAGTGTTTAACGCTTCTCGATTGAAACCCAGTCCAGATTGTCAGGACCGATGTAATTTGCACTCGGGCGGATGATCTTGCCGTCGGCGCGTTGTTCCATAACATGCGCGCCCCAACCTGTGATACGTGCAATCACGAACAGCGGAGTGAACATCATGGTCGGTACGCCCATCATGTGGTATGAAACTGAAGAGAACCAGTCCAGATTAGGGAACATTTTCTTGGTTTCCCACATCACGCTTTCGATGCGTTCAGCAACGTCAAACAACAGCATGTCGCCTTTTTCTTCAGACAACTGGCGAGCGACGCGTTTGATGACTTCGTTGCGAGGATCGGAGATGGTGTAAACCGGATGACCGAAACCGATGACAATTTCCTTATTGGCAACGCGGGCACGGATGTCGGCTTCCGCTTCGTCAGCACTCTTGTAACGGCTCTGGATACGGTACGCTTCTTCGTTTGCGCCGCCGTGTTTTGGTCCGCGCAAGGCGCCGATCGCGCCGGTGATACAGGAATACAAGTCGGAGTTAGTGCCGGCAATTACGCGCGCCGTAAAGGTGGACGCATTGAATTCATGTTCTGCATACAGATTCAAGGACGTGTGCATCGCGCGAACCCAGGATTCTGAAGCTGGCTTGCCGTGCAACAGAGTCAGGAAATGTGCGCCGATATTGTCGTCGTCTGTTTCAACGTCGATGCGTTTACCTGAGGTGCTAAAGTGATGCCAGTACAGCAGCATCGAACCTGAGCTAGCCAGTAAACGGTCAGTCAATTCACGGGTAGTAGCTTCAATATGTGCTTCAGGTTCCTGTTCGCAAGTACCCAGTACCGAACAACCTGTGCGCATCACATCCATTGGATGTGCGTCGGCAGGAATTGCTTCCAGTGCCTGTTTGACCGCTTGTGGCAGATTACGCATGCCTTTGAGCTTGAGTTTATAAGCTGCCAGTTCCACCTTGTTAGGCAGAGCGCCATGAATCAAAAGGTGAGCGATTTCTTCGAATTCCGCTGACTCAGCGAAGTCCAGAATGTCATAGCCGCGATAATGCAAATCGTTGCCGGTACGGCCTACAGTACAAACAGCGGTATTACCTGCAACGGTGCCTGACAAGGCAACAGATTTTTTTGGTTTTGGTAGTGTGCTAACTTCGGTCATTTTAAGGCTCCTTTAGTGATGAATTATTCAGCGCCTTGATCGGCGAACAGGCTGTCGAGTTTTTGCTCAAAGGCGTGGTAGCCCAGGTAGTCATACAGCTCCATGCGCGATTGCATGTTGGGGATAACATTGGCCTGAGTGCCATCGGCCAGGATGTGCTGGTAGACATTCAGTGCGGCTTGACTCATGGCACGGAAAGCTGACAGCGGGTACAACACCAGCTTGATGCCCACGCCAGCCAGTTGTTCGGTAGTGTACAGCGGTGTCGCACCAAACTCGGTGATATTGGCTAACACCGGTACGGAGACGGTACGGGTAAATTCCGAATATTGTTCCAGTGTCACCATCGCTTCAGGGAAGATCATGTCGGCACCGGCTTCTACGCAAGCGTGAGCACGGTCGATGGCGGACTGCATGCCTTCAACGGCCAGCGCGTCAGTACGCGCCATGATGACGAAACTCGGATCAACCCGTGCATCGACTGCTGCTTTGATACGATCGACCATTTCGGCCTGGCTGACAATCGCTTTGTTCGGACGGTGACCGCAACGCTTTTGCATGACCTGATCTTCAATATGAAAGCCGGCTGCACCTGACTGGGCGATTTCACGCGTGGCACGGGCGATATTGAAAGAGCCGCCCCAACCTGTGTCGATATCGACCAGCAATGGCAGACCGCTGACAGCGGTGATGCGACGTGCGTCTTCACACACATCATGCAAAGTGGTAATCCCTAAATCAGGAATACCGAGCGAAGAAGCTGCCACGCCGCCGCCGGAAAGATACAGCGCCTTATGACCGGTCTTTTCCGCCAGGATGGCGCAATAAGCTGTCACCGCACCAACAACTTGCAACGGATGGTTCTGTTCAACTGCGAGACGAAATTTTTGTCCGGGTGTGCTGTGGGTCTTGTTCATGTTTCCTCCTGGTTAACGGCTTCACTGATGCTGCGCCATGCCCCTTGGATATGGCGACGCATCAGCATTTCTGCGAGTTCGCCATCACGCTGAGCTAAAGCCTCGACGATCTGACGATGTTGTTTTAATGCGGGATAGGTGCGCAGTGCATCGCGACTGGTGTGGTAACGACACATGCGTAATAATTGATATTGTTCGACGCCCAGCATGTCTATCAGCATCTCGTTGCGACTGCCGAGCACGATCCGGTAATGAAAATCAAGATCGCCTTCGCTTTGCGAATAGATGCCGCCCAGTTCTGCGATTTGCTTTTCGTGGCGGTCAAGGAGTTGGCTTAGCTGATTAATTTCTTCATCAGTCATCTGGATGGCCGCGATACGACAAGCCATGCCTTCGAGTACTTCGCGAACGGCATAGATATCGGAGCGGGTCTTGCGATCAAGGACAACAACGCGCGTGCCGGCGTTGGGGATGCGTTTAACCAGACGCAGGCCTTCCAGATGGCGCAACGCCTCCCTTAACGGACCGCGCCCCATACCAAAACGCTCGGCCAGCTCAGCCTCGTTCAGCTTCTGGCCTTGTGCCAGTTCGCCGGTGACGATGCTGTGCGCCAGTCGGTGTGAGGCGACATCGGCTAAATTAGCTTGTTTGAGTGGATGGGGCAACGTGGACTTTCTTCCAATTGTCGACAACTTCGTGAAATTGTAGCACTCTCAAGAAAAATATGTGGGTATTATTCAACTAATGTCAACAATACCAGGAATAGCGGGTGATTCAGAAACGCAACTGGCGCTATGCGTTGCCTCAGCGCACGGGAAACAGGTACACGCCTGCCAAGCGCCGCGATGAACGGTTCGAGTCTAAAAAGTGACACATACCTGAACGCCCGCTTTTTGCCCGGCTTTTCAATCAAAAATCAGTCTGCGTTAGCAGCGTTGCCCTTGATAACGTTGCTTTATCAGACAAAGGCCGTGCTGACTTACACTGCCACCGGCAAAATAGATTTTAAAGTCTATGTGTCAAAATTATCGCGCAGCTAGCATCCTACTGTATTTGTCGGATATTATAGTAACCTGTCTCAAATTGATGGAGCGACTACGTGCTACAACTCAATTTCAATAACCGTTTCGTCAGCGAATTACCCGGAGATGCCTCCGGAATCCAGAAATGCCGGCAAACGCCAGGCATGTGCTGGTCTGCTGTCAGCCCGACGCAGGTCGAAGCTCCCCGCCTGTTAGCCAGCTCCGCTGAAGTACTGGCTTTGCTGGACCTGACAGAGGAAGATTCCCAATCGGCAGCTTTTGCAGCGGCTTTTTCCGGCAATGTCCTGCTGCCAGGAATGTTTTCCTACGCCAGTTGTTACGGCGGACATCAGTTCGGCAACTGGGCAGGGCAGCTGGGTGACGGGCGAGCCATTGCGCTGGGTGAGGTGATTAACAGCAAAGGCGAACGCTGGGAGTTGCAACTCAAGGGTGCCGGCATGACACCCTATTCACGCAATGCCGATGGCCGTGCGGTGCTGCGCTCCTCGCTGCGCGAGTTTCTCTGCAGTGAAGCGATGCATCATCTGGGCATCCCGACCACCCGCGCTTTGAGTCTGATTGCAAGCGGCGAAATGGTGATGCGCGACATGCTGTATGACGGCAATCCGGCACTGGAACCCGGTGCTATCGTCTGCCGCGTATCGCCCTCCTTCATCCGCTTCGGCAATTTCGAAATTCTGGTTGCACGCGGCGAGCATCAATTGCTGCAACAACTGATAGCCTTTACCATCCGCCGCGATTTCCCTGAGATTGATTCGGAAGCTGAAGATGCGCTGAAAAACTGGTTCAAACTGGTATGCGAGCGTACCGCGCACCTGATGGTGGAATGGCTGCGGGTCGGCTTTGTGCATGGCGTGATGAACACCGACAATATGTCAATACTCGGGCTGACCATCGATTATGGACCTTACGGCTGGATAGACAACTTTGATCCCGGATGGACACCTAACACGACCGATAAAGACTGGCGACGCTACACGCTGTCTCAACAACCGGTGATGGCGCGCTGGAATTTGGCGCGCCTGGCTGATGCACTGGCAACGGTCGCGCCTGCCCGTGCAGGACTGGACGAAGGGCTGGCGCATTTTGATAAAATATATCAAGCCAGCTTATCCGGTATGCTGGCCGCCAAGTTTGGATTAACAGAATGGCATGATGAAGACGCCGAACTGGTGGAAACCGTGTTTGAACTGATGCAGCGCGCAGAAGTGGATATGACGGAATTTTTCCGCAAACTGGCCGATATCAAACAGCACGCACCCGATTTAAACATCTTACACAGCGCGTTTTATCAGGAAAATCTTTATCAGAATCACCGCGCCTTGTTCAACAGCTGGCTTGTCCGTTATGCCACTCGCCTGTCCATGCAAGTTGGGAGCGATGAGACGCGCCGCATGCGCATGAACCTGATCAATCCGCGCTTCGTTTTGCGTAACTATCTCGCCCAGCTGGCGATTGATGCGCTGATGCAAAATGATTTTTCCGTGCTGGACAAGCTGATGCAAGCCGCTCGCCATCCTTATGATGATAACATTCCGCCTGAGTTGACAGCAAAGCGCCCTGACTGGGCTCTCAACAAACCCGGCTGCTCGATGCTGTCGTGCAGTTCCTGACAGACACTTACCACTTACCACTTACCACTTACCACTTACCACTTACCACTTTTTAGGAGCTTATGATGTTAGCGTTATTCAAATTGTTCCATCTGTTGTCCGTGCTGATCTGGGTAGGCGGAATGTTTTTCGCTTATGTCATGTTGCGTCCCGCCATCGTGGAAATTCTTGAACCATCACAACGCCTGCGCCTGTGGAATTCGGTATTCCGGCGTTTTTTCAGCTGGGTCTGGGTATCCATAGGCGTGCTGCTGGCCAGCGGGACTTACATGATTTATTTACAAGGCGGAATGGCGCATACAGGAAAACATGTCCATATCATGCTGGCGTCCGGCAGTGTCATGATGGCGATTTACGGTCATGTCTATTTTGGCCTTTACCGGAAATTGAGCCGTCTGGTTGGCATTCAAAACTGGAAAGATGCGGGTGAAACGCTGGTCAAAATTCGTAAACTGATTGCGGTCAATCTGGCACTGGGTATATTTACCATTTGCGTTGCGCTGACCGGGGCAATACAGGTTTATAGCTGACCTGCCTTTACCAAAATCGTGAACCATCAGCCCGGTTTGCACTTCAAACGGGGGGTGGCACCCTGACTGTTTGATCGTAAATTGTCTGCCGATTTGATCAGCATCTCAAGGGACAAGGCAACACGCATCGCCCTCATTCGTTAAGGGTTGACACTCTATGTGCAATTGCATCGCGGCAGCCTCCACTGCGGCACGCATAGCAATACCCCCCTGCTGAGATTCAACTAGCGGAATATTGATCAGAACTTCATCAGAAAACTTGTGTAATGTTTCGCAGTCACTATCTGCTTTACACGGAAGAGCCTGAAAATAAAGCATTCCTCCGCGGAATCCGGCTGCCAGCAGATATTGCCCGCCACTATCGTGCAACTTAAATTGCAAGCTGGCAATATCTCCCGTGGCGGTAAATTTCCCGGCGATCTGCCCGATTAAATCTTGCACACGCCCCAACTGCGGGGCTAAGGTTGCGTGATATAAACCCGCTTTATGAATGATCAGAGGACGGCCCTGTTTCACTCCCGGTCGAATTGCCAGAATCACCAATCCCGCCAGCGTTACGAGTATAAACGCCTCATACACGGTAACCGGCCATTAACCGCGATGAATCACTTGTTCCTGCGCCTTGCTGCTTTCTATCCATTTTTTGATGCGATTTGCATCGCCTACCCGGCTGCTTTTGCCAACTGAGTCTAACAGCACAATGATGACAGGACGCTGATGGATGTTTGCCTGCATCACCAGACAATGCCCGGCCTCATTGATAAAGCCGGTCTTACTCAAACCAATTTCCCATGTGCCACTCTTCACCAGCGGATTGCTGTTGTTATAGAGCAATTCGCGCCCCCGCATTCCTTCGACCAAATGTGTAGCCGTCGTCGTGTATTGGTGTATCAGCACATAATTACGTGCAGCGTCGACCATTTTAACCAGATCGCGGGCGGTAGAAACATTTTCACAATTTAAGCCCGTCGGATCGCGAAAGGTGGTGTGCGTCATACCCAACTGGTGTGCCTTGGCATTCATCGCTGCTACAGCCGCCACTGTTCCTCCGGGGTAATTACGTGCCAGCGCCGCTGCGGCACGATTTTCCGAGGACATCAGCGCCAGCCTCAACATCTCGCTGCGAATAAAAGTCGTACCGACGCTCAAACGAGAAGTGGTCCTTTTCAAATGATCGGTATCCACTTCATCCACGCGGATATTTTCATTCAAATCCGGCTTGGCATCCAGAATCACCATGGCTGTCATCAATTTGGTAATTGAAGCTATCGGGGTAATGGCATCCGGGTTTTTGGTATACAGGGGGCGCTGTGTTTCCAAATCGTAAATCAGCACAAATGATGACAACAATTTAGGACTGGAAGCGGGCTGAAAGGATTCGCCCGATGCGGGGACGGACAGCTCAGTCTCCAATTTACCCGCCACGTGCTGAGTTTCTGAGGCCCGGGGCAAAGAGCGGGCGCTTTCAGCAACTGCGGCATTTTTCACATGATGATGGTGGTGACGATGATGTTTCACATGTTGCACGTGTGCGGCAGGGTGTTTGGCATGATGTTTGTGATGAGCGCCTGCAGCGCTATTTTCACCCGCATTGGCGGCTATGCCATAGCATGCCAGAATACATATTAACAGTAATTTTTTCATTTTGTTCTCACTCGACTCCTGATAGCCGGAAAGCATACCCCAAAATAAAAACAAATCAATATAAATCAATATAAATCAACAATCAGGCAACTCCTGCTCGACACGTTTCTGAAGATTCCACATTTGTTCGTACAAGCCACCCAATCGCAACAGTTCATGGTGCGCCCCACGCTCGACAATACGCCCCTTATCCATCACCAATATCTGATCTGCGTCCACCACCGTAGACAGGCGGTGCGCAATAATCAGAGTCGTGCGATTTTGTGCAATTGTGCGCAATTCCGCCTGAATGGCCTTCTCGGATTTGGAGTCCAGCGCAGAAGTCGCTTCGTCAAAAATCAATACCGCAGGATTTTTTAATAGCGCCCGCGCTATCGCCACGCGCTGCTTTTCACCGCCGGATAATTTCAAGCCGCGTTCGCCTACCTGCGTCTGATAACCTTGCGGCAGTGATTCAATAAAATCATGAATGTGTGCCGCCTGTGCCGCTGCAATCACCGCTTCATGCGCCGCCCGTGGCTTACCATAGGCAATATTGTAATAAATTGTATCGTTAAACAACACCGTATCTTGCGGCACGATGCCGATAGCGGCACGCAGACTGCGCTGTTGCACGCCTCGAATATCCTGTCCGTTGATGCGCACACAACCCTCCTCCACATCGTAAAAACGGAATAACAGGCGTGACAGGGTGGATTTGCCTGACCCGCTCGCCCCCACCACGGCCACGGTATCTCCTGCCGGAATCGTGAAGTTAATATCCTGCAAAATTTGTCGATCCGGGTTATAGCTGAAGCTGACATGTTCAAACTGCACACAGGCTTTTTGTACAATAAGTTCCGGCGCACCGGGGAGATCGGCAATTTCCCGCTCCTCACGCAGCAGCCCGAACATTTTTTCCATATCCGCCAGCGCATGACGAATTTCCCGATAGACGAATCCCAGAAAATGCAACGGCATATATAACTGCAACATGAACACGTTAATCAGCACCAGGTCGCCGACCGTCATCACCCCTTTAACCACCTCATCAGCTGCCAGCCACATCAGGATCGTAATACCGACGGCAATAATCACGCTTTGCCCGGAATTCAAAAAAGCCATCGAAGTCTGATTACGCACCGCAACGGTTTCCCAACTCGCCATGCTGTGATCATAACGGCTTGCTTCATACTGCTCGTTGCCGAAATATTTCACGGTTTCATAATTGATCAGGCTATCAATGGCACGGCTGTTGGCGATCGAATCCAGATCGTTCATGGTGCGGCGTACTACCATGCGCCACTCTGTGACAAACAAGGTGAAAGCAATATAGAAAAGCAGCGTGACAAAAGTGATTCCGGCGAACCACGGATTATATTTTTTAAGCAGAATACCCGCCACCAGGGCGATTTCCAGCAAAGTAGGCAAAATATTGAACAACATGAAATTGAGCAAAAACCCGATGCCGCGCGTGCCGCGATCAATATCACGCGATACGCCGCCGGTTTGCCGGTCAAGATGAAAGCGCAGACTCAAACTGTGTAAATGCTCAAACACCTGCAGCGCCACGCGCCGGATCGAGCGCTGCGTCACCTTGGCAAATACCGCATCGCGCAACTCGCCAAATAGTGTGCTGAACAAGCGTAGCACACCATACGCGACAACCAGCGCGACAGGCACCATCAGCACCGCATGCGATTTATCCAGGGCATCAATGATGCGTTTTAATACCAGCGGCACAGCGACATTGGCAAGCTTGGCAAGAAACAGCAGGCTCATCGCCAGGATTACCCTGGCCTTAAATTCCATCAGATAGGGCAGCAGCGAACGCAGCGTCTGCCATCCGCCATGTACATCGTGTTCCGGTGCAGAAGTTCGCATAATTTACAGGCAAAATCGATAAGTGCTGATTATAGCCCCGGCTGTCAGGATAAAAACATCGACTCCAGCGGCCTCTATTTAAGTCGTGCTGGTGGTACGTTCAGCGAGTGCCTGACCGCTGCAACACAGACGAGTGTTCCATTTTGCAACACCTGTCTTACAGTGTAACGTTCCAGAATTGACAATGGCGAGCTCGTCATTGCATTCAATCCTGATTCATACCTACGTTTACCTGCATTTTAAAGGCTGGCATCAAACTTGCTATTTAGTTGGCACTGCACCGCAGTGTGAAATTTCATCATCAGTCTAATCACAACAAAAGAGGAGATACAAATGATCTATGCAGCCCCGGGCGCCGTTGGCGCCATCGTCACTTTCAAACCACACTATGATAATTTCATCGGTGGTAAATGGGTAGCTCCAGTCAAGGGTGAATATTTCGATGTTCTTACCCCGATCAATGGCAAGCCTTTCACCAAAGCCGCCCGCTCTGGCGCAGAAGATGTTGAACTGGCACTTGATGCAGCACACGCCGCTTTCGAAAAATGGGGCAAGACCTCACTCACCGAGCGCTCCAACATATTGCTGAAAATTGCTGACCGCATCGAAGCCAATCTGGAAGTACTGGCCTACGCCGAAACAGTCGACAACGGCAAACCGATCCGCGAAACACTGAATGCCGATATTCCTTTGGCTGTTGATCACTTCCGTTACTTCGCCGGCTGTTTACGCGCCCAGGAAGGCGGTTTGTCTGAAATCAACGAAACTACCGTTGCTTATCACTACCACGAACCTTTGGGTGTTGTCGGACAAATCATCCCCTGGAATTTCCCTATTCTTATGGCCGCATGGAAATTGGCACCAGCCCTGGGCGCCGGTAACTGCGTAGTACTGAAGCCAGCCGAATCGACACCTATCAGCATTCTGATACTGGCCGAATTGATTGGCGACCTGCTGCCCGCAGGTGTGCTTAACATCGTCAACGGTTTCGGACGTGAAGCAGGTATGCCTCTGGCGACCAGCAAGCGTATCGCCAAGATCGCGTTCACCGGCTCGACTACCACAGGCCGTGTAATCGCACAGGCTGCTGCAAACAACCTGATTCCAGCTACACTGGAACTGGGCGGCAAGTCTCCTAACGTCTTCTTTGCCGATGTCATGGATAAAGACGACGGCTTCCTCGACAAAGCAATCGAAGGTTTAGTCCTGTTTGCTTTCAACCAGGGTGAAGTTTGCACTTGCCCGTCGCGCGCCCTGATTCACGAATCCATTTACGACAAGTTCATGGAACGCGTACTTCAACGTGTTGCCGCCATCAAGCACGGCAACCCGCTCGACACCGATTCCATGATGGGTGCTCAGGCTTCCAAGGAACAGCTGAGCAAAATCCTGACTTACCTTGACCTCGGGGTACAAGAAGGCGCTGAACTGCTGATCGGTGGTTCACAAGCTCATCTGGGCGGCGATCTCGAAGGCGGATACTACGTGCAGCCAACGCTGTTCAAAGGCCACAACAAGATGCGTATTTTCCAGGAAGAAATTTTCGGACCAGTTCTGGCCGTCACTACCTTCAAGGATGAAGCGGAAGCATTGGCTATCGCCAACGACACCTTGTATGGTCTGGGGGCTGGCGTATGGAGTCGCGACGGCAATGTAGCCTATCGCATGGGTCGTGGCATCAAGTCCGGTCGCGTGTGGGTTAATTGCTATCACGATTACGCAGCTGGCGCGGCATTTGGTGGTTACACCGGCAAAGAATCCGGTATCGGCCGCGAAACACACAAGATGATGCTGGATCACTACCAGCAAACCAAGAATCTGCTGGTCAGCTACAGCGAACAAAGACTCGGTTTCTTCTGATCGGGACTATCCCCCCTATCGCCTTCGGGCGGCTTTTCCGGGGCGGGTAACCGCCCCACAATTCATTAAGGAGAACAAAATGGTCGAGAAAGTGATTGCGACTGAAGCTGCGCTGGAGCTAATCGAATTTCTTAAACAGAAACACGGCGTGCTGATGTTTCACCAGTCAGGCGGTTGTTGCGACAACAGTGCCGCCAATTGCTATTTGCCTGGCGAAATCACTATTGGTGCAGGCGATGAATATCTGGGTGAAATCGGCGACTGTCCTTTTTACATCAGTAAAGCGCAATATGAATACTGGAAACATACTCAACTTATTATTGATGTGATCGAGGGACGTGGCGGCACCTTTTCTCTGGAAGGACCGGAAGGTAAAGCGTTTCTTACCCGGTCACGCCTGTTCACCGATGCCGAATGGGCCGAATTACAGAAACATTAACCGCACCTGAGCAGCTGAAATTCAGTTGTGTTTACCGTAGCCCAAGATGCCGATCATCACGCGTATCAGTGCATAGCTTAATTGAGCGACCCGCTGTGCGCCCCAGCTAAACTGATTCCAGCGCGCCAGCTTGATGTGCCTGGCATCACTTGAGATTGCCGCAAAAAGCTTGTCACGCAAAGCAGTTGCAAAAGCGGCATTTGTTACGACAAGATTGGCTTCCCGGGCCAGCAACAAACTGAAGGGGTCAATATTCGAAGAGCCGACCGTGCTCCACAAGCCATCAACCACCGCAACCTTGGCATGCAGAAAGCCGGCCCGATATTCGTATATTTCAATCCCCGCTTCCAGTAATTGCAAATAAAGCGCATGAGTCGCATAGTGAAGCAGACGATGCTCCACCTTACCCTGAAGCAATAACACCACCCGCACACCGCGCCGCGCAGCCAATATCAACGTGCGGCGAAAAACATGCCCCGGCAAAAAATAAGCACTGGCGATCACCACTTCAGAACGGGCAACACTAATCGCCATTAAATAGGCATGCTCAATGTCGCGGCGATGGCTTAAATTATCGCGCAGCAACAACGCAATATTTGGCTGAGAATCAGCTTTGACGCTGGCGTATCGCTCCCTGTGCAAGCCACGCGCCCAGGATACGGCCATCCACATATGACGCATGACGACATGTATCTCGCTCGCTAAACGGCCCTCGATGCGCACTGCAAAATCAAAACGGGGCGAGATGGCACGACCATTTCCCGTTAAATCATCAATAATATTAATGCCTCCGATAAAAGCCACCTTACCGTCCAGCACCACCAGTTTGCGATGCAAACGGCGCAGGCGATGACGACGCAACTTGAAACGATATATTTCACGCCTGAATATACGCACCTGCACGCCTGCCGTTTGCAACTCATCGAGCCAGGATTGCGGAAAATCATCCGACCCGAAACCGTCCATCAGCAGGCATACAATAAGCCCGCGTAACGCTGCTTTTTGTAAGGACTGAGACACTCTACTTCCGGCCTTGTCTGCGGCAAAAATATAACTTTCCAGATAAATATAGGATTGCGCAGCATCAATATCGGCGCAAAGTTGCGGAAAATATTCAGTCCCGTTTTGCAGCAGGGCGAGCTGATTGCCATCTACTGCAAAAATATCAGACATGCAGCTGCAAAGTTGCCGAAAGTGCTGCATGATCGGACAAACGTTGCCATGCGGCGCCTGCATGAACCTCGCTATGCATTACGGCAAAGCCGCGCACATAAATTCGATCCAGACAAAACACCGGCAATCTGGCAGGAAAGCTGCGTGCGACCTTTCCGCCGTTCAGTTGAAAGGTATCATGCATATTGAGTTCTGAAGAAATGGCAGCACTCAGCTGATTATTCCAGTCATTGAAATCGCCGGCAATAATCACTGCCGCATCCGATGGAATTTCATTCCTAACATACTCAATCAGCGCAGTGGTTTGTGCGCGTCGTCCTTTGGCAAATAAACCAAAATGTGCGCAAAGACAATGCACCCGCAATCCTGCCAATTCAATTTCACAATGCAACAGGCCTCGCCGCTCAAAGCGGTGTGCCGATATGTCGGTATTTAAGGTACGTAAAATAGGGTAATGGCTAAGCATCGCGTTACCGTGATGCCCCGCTGCGTATACCGCATTTTTGCCGTAAGCGAAAAAAGCCCAGCGTCTGTCCGCAATATATTCGTGCTGTGCGCCTTCAGGGTAGTTTGCAAAACGCCGGGCATGCAAAAGATGCTGGCCCTGCACCTCCTGCAAAAACACGATATCCGCATTTAACTCGCGCAGTCGTTCGCGCAACTCGTGCATCACCACGCGGCGGTTAAAATGCGAGAATCCTTTATGGATATTATAAGTGGCGACTGTGATCGTTTGCATAACCCGAAAATCCTTTGTCCCGGTAATATTTGGCGCCACATGAAATCAAACGGATAAAGTAAAAACGCCAGAGAGAAAACGGGCTCCATATCACGACCAATTGGCTGTAATCTATCATCATGAAGGCAAACGTCAAGGATAATATTGCAACACAAACTTCCCGCGGATAACGAAAACTTCGCCGGGGCATCACCAGCCCCATGAGCCAGCAATGTGCAGATCTTTTCACTGTATCAAATTCAGCGTCAGTTTACCCTCACAACGCCTGATTTTTGATGTATCCGGTATTGACGGAACAGACCATTAGCGGTTGCTCCCCGCAGGACGCTCAGAGCAGGAATGGCAAGGCCAGTTCATCCGTATCCCTGGCCGTCCCGCTCCACTCCCGGCAGAGGGCAATAAAGGTTCGCACCGCCGCGCCGACATGGCGTTGACGGTGCGAAGCGAAGTAGAAATGCCGGCTCAGATCGAACTGGGGCGTGGGAATTTCCACCAGACTGCCCCGCCTGAAAGCCTCACGCAGGGACAAGCGGGAGAGGCAACTCAGACCCAGGCCGGATTCCACGGCCCGCTTGATGGCCTCTGTGTGCTGCAATTGCAAGCGAATATTCAGGCAGCCCAGAGGCTGAGCCACTGCGCGGTCAAACAGCGCCCTTGTGCCGGAGCCCTGCTCACGCACGATCCAGGCCTGAGCCGCCAGAGTTTTTGATGACACCGCCCCCGTCCCCGCCAACACATGGGAAGGAGCACAGAACACCACTAGTTCGTCTTCCAGCCAGGGTTCCAGCACCACATCCGAATCGTTCGCTTCCCCTTCGATGAGCCCCAGATCCAGTTCGCAACGGGCCAGGCTCTGCAACACGTTCAAGGTATTCGAGACGCGCAAATCCACGCGGGACTCCGGATGACGGCGCAGATATTCCGCCACCACTAGGGGCGCCAGGTAATTGCCTATGGTCAGCGTTGCGCCCAGGGCCAACGGTTCCAACACCCCCCCGGAGAGAAAGCCTTCCACCTCGGCAGCCCGGGCCAAGAGGTCTTCGGCCTTGGGCAAAAGACCCCGGCCCATGCCGTTGATGCGCAGCGACTTACCCAAGCGATCGAAGAGCGGGCAATCGAACTGGCGTTCCAGATCCAGCAGTGCACTGCTCACCGCCGACTGGGACAGGTACAAGACTTCTGCCGCCCGGGACACATTTTCGCTTCTGGCCACGGCGGCAAAGATCTGCAATTGGCGCAAACTAAGTCTCATATTGAATAAACCGATAACAGAAAGCGAAATTATCCGCTTATGATTCTATATGGCAAGGCCTATGATAAGAAACATTCTCGGGATTCATCCTGACCTACAAAATTATTCGGAGCCCTGCTATGAGCAATCTCGCCACTGAAACCGTACTTTCCGTGCATCACTGGAACGACACGCTGTTTTCCTTTCGCACCACGCGGGATCGCAGCCTGCGTTTTCTCAACGGCCAGTTCGTGATGCTGGGCCTGGAGGTAGATGGCCGCCCCCTGACTCGCGCCTACAGCATTGCCAGCGCGAATCACGAAGATCACCTGGAATTCTTCAGCATCAAGGTGCCCAACGGCCCGCTGACCTCCCGACTACAGCATCTGAACCCGGGAGACCCGGTGCTGGTGAGCAAAAAGCCCACCGGAACGCTGGTGCTGCGCGACTTGAAGCCGGGCAAGCGCCTCTTCATGTTCGCCACTGGCACCGGCCTCGCCCCCTTCATGAGCCTCATCCACGACCCGCAGGTCTACGAAAGTTTCGAGAAAATCATCCTGATTCACGGTGTGCGCTGGACGAATGAACTAGCCTATCACGACTACATAGAACAAGAACTGGGCAAGCACGAATACTTTGGTGAACTGGCACGGGAAAAGCTTATCTACTACCCAACGGTGACGCGGGAACCCTTCCGCAACGAGGGTCGCCTGACAGAACTCATAGAATCCGGCAAGCTGTTTGCCGACCTGGGACTGATGACGCCCCTGGACCCGATGACGGATAGAGCTTTGATCTGTGGCAGCCCGGCTATGCTGGCGGACACCGCTTCCCTCCTCGACTCGCGGGGTTTTCACATCTCTCCGCGCATCGGCGAGCCCGGTGACTACGTTATCGAGCGGGCCTTTGTCGAAAAATAAGTCAGAGGCAGTGGCATCACGCCGGCTGAGAGCCAGTGAAAAATTCAAAAACTGGCGCAGAGATGTAAAGTTATTGCAAAGAAGGGATTGGCACTTTACTGTTAAAGGCTCCTGTGTAGCATGCTCGTGCGGCTGGCATGTCTACCTTTCCTGAGCGATGATGCTGAGTCGATTGAATATCGGCATCACGAATTATATTTTTCCCCGCGCAAGTGGCGATTTTGCAATAGTTTAAAAGGACTGCGCTGATTGAGTGTGTCCACATAGCCGGCAAGCGCGCAGCTCTCCTGCTTTAAATAATCCTCTACCGCCTGGGCAAACTGAGGATGTGCCAGGCTATGGGCAGAGCGTGTGGTGACAGGCAAAAAGCCGCGCGATAACTTGTGTTCGCCTTGCGCGCCGCCTTCAAACGTTTTGATGTTGTGTGCGATGCAAAACTCGATAGCCTGATAGTAGCAAGTTTCAAAATGCAGCCCCGAGTGAAATTCAAAAGTACCCCAGGAGCGTCCGTACATCACTTCATCGGTAATATAATTAAGCGCGCACGCAATCGGCACGCCTTCACGCAAGGCGATGACCAATAGCGTGTTTTGCGGAATTGCGGCACCGATGCGCTGAAAAAAATCTTCATTCAACTGATGCGGCGAATTGTGCAGTTGCAGGGTATGCAAATAACAGGAGGCAAAAAAGGCCCACTGCGCGGGCGTAGCGCAGGTGACGCATTGCAATTCGATGCCGGCCTCCTTCACCCGTCGCCGCTCCTGCTGGATGCGCTTGCGCTTGTCACGGCTCAGGGCAGCCAGGAAATCATCAAAATCACGATAGTTCGCATTCTGCCAGTGAAACTGCACATCCTGACGCAGCATCATCCCCTCTGCCTGCGCTACCGCCGCATCGGCGTCATTCAGAAACAAACCATGCAGCGAAGATACCCCTGTCTCCTTTGCATAATTTAACGCCGCTCTCAGCAACAATCGCCTGACTTCATCAGACGCCGCCAAAAAACGCCTGCCGGTGACCGGGGTGAAGGGCACGGTACAAACCAGTTTCGGATAATAATCCAGCCCGTGCCGGTGATACGCATCGGCCCAGGCAAAATCAAACACGTGCTCGCCATAGGAGTTCATCTTCAGGTAAAGCGGCATGGCACCCGCCAGCTTGTCACCCTGCCACAAGGTGATAAATTGCGCGCGCCAGCCGTATTGCGGCATGGCACATCCGCTTTCTTGCAGCGCATAAAAATAGGCATGCGAGAGCAAAGGATCATCTTTAGCCAGCGCATCCCAACTCGCAGCACTCACATCCGCAAGATTTTCAACGATTTTGAGTGTGTACTGATCCATGCTGTCACGGCGCCGGGTTGATCCACACGAAGCGCACTATGCTTCGGCGTGCACTGCGTCCAGCGCGTCTTTTAGGGTATCCTCTCGCAAGGCATTGAGACTTTCAGACAATCTATCCGCAGCTTGCACCACTTCCTGCGGCAAGTTTTGTGCGGTTGCATGCGAAATCAAAATTGCTGCAGCACCAGCCACATTTAATAACATTGCCCGCTCCTGCATCAACATTTCAATTTCTTCACCCAACAAAGCTACTTCCTGACTGTTCACTCGCATCTCCTCAATTCTAAAAATGGTTTAACCTGAAAACCGCAGTTGCCCACCAATTGGTTTTGGCAGGGATATTACCGCAGGGCAATAACTCGCAAAGACACTAAAAAACACGAACAAATACAATGTGATATTTATTTTTAGACCGTCACCTGTTCGGTGAGTCAACTAAACAAGGTTTTGATTTATTTGCGAGTTATTGCACTGCAATAACTCTGCTTAACCCGTTTCGTGAATTTCGTGTTCTTCGTGGATGAAACGCTTTTTTAAGGTTTAATGCTTCTTGACCGCAGCTACCGCCACCGCACTCATGTTCACGATACGCCGTACCGTCGCAGTCGTCGTCAAAATATGCGCAGACTTATTCGCCCCCAGCAGCACAGAGCCGATAGCAACTCCGCCAGCTCCGGTCATTTTCAGCAAATTGTAGGA
Organism: uncultured Nitrosomonadales bacterium; assembly: GCA_903915035.1. Lineage (GTDB taxonomy): Bacteria > Pseudomonadota > Gammaproteobacteria > Burkholderiales > Gallionellaceae > Gallionella. The sequence goes on from CAIWRI010000087.1 coordinate 17,401, forward strand.
TATATTCGCGGCATCCAGATTTGGCATGACCAAAAGATTCGCGCTGCCCTTCAATTTAGATGCGGGGAAAATCTCGTTGCGCATGCTTTCAGATAGTGCCGCATCACCGTGTATTTCGCCTTCCACTTCCAGCTCGGGTGCAATTTTTTCAAGCAGTTCACGCGCCTTTCGCATCTTTTGTGCAGAGGCATTTTCGTGACTGCCAAAACTGGAATGCGACAACAGGGCAACCTTGGGTTGCAGACCAAAACGGCGCACTTCTTCCGCCGCAAGCAGTGTTATTTCTGCAATTTGTTCAGCGGTAGGATCCAGATTGACATGCGTATCGCAAATAAACAGCGTGTGCTCGGGCAGCATCAGAATATTCATCGCCGCATAAACAGAATTTCCCGGGCTATGCCCGATCAACTGGTCGATATACTTCAGATGCATCAGCGGCTGAAAAATCGTGCCGCACAACATCGCATCGGCCTGATCCAGGCGCACCAGCATTGCAGCGATCAATGAAGTGCGACGGCGCATTTCGCGTTTGGCCGTATCCAGCGTCACGCCCTGACGCTGCATCAGATGATGATATTCAGTATAAAACTCACGGTAACGCGGATCACTTTCAGTATTCACCAACTCAAAGTCAACGCCCGCACGGATGCGCAAACCCAGACGTGCGATGCGCGCCTCAATGACAGCCGGACGGCCAACCAATATCGGCCTGGCAATTCCTTCATCCACAACAGTTTGCACGGCATGCAACACGCGCACGTCTTCGCCTTCCGCATACACCAGACGTTTGGGCGACCGTTTGGCGGCCTCAAACACCGGCTTCATCAGCATATTTGAATGGTAAAGAAAGCCTTCCAGTTGCTCTCGATAGGCTGCCATATTGGTAATCGGTCTTGTCGCCACGCCTGAATCCATCGCGGCCTGAGCAACGGCGGGTGCGATACGGGTAATCAGACGCGGGTCAAAAGGCTTAGGGATCAGATAATCGACGCCAAAGGTAATTTCATCATTGCCATAGGCGCTGGATACCTCATCTGACTGCTCAGCCTGGGCAAGTTCGGCAATGGCATGCACTGCGGCTCGCTTCATGGCTTCATTGATAGTGGACGCACCCACATCCAGCGCCCCCCGGAAAATATAAGGGAAGCACAGTGCGTTGTTGACCTGATTCGGATAGTCAGAACGGCCGGTCGCCAAAATCGCATCCGGCCTGACTTCACGCGCCAGTTCCGGAAAAATCTCAGGAGTAGGATTGGCCAGCGCAAAAATCAACGGTTGAGAGGCCATTTTCTTCAGCATCTCAGGCTTTAATACGCCACCTGCCGATAAACCCAGGAATACATCCGCACCGTCAATCACGTCACTCAGTGTACGCGCATCTGTTTCCACCGCGTAGCGCGCCTTATTGTCATCCATCTCCAGGACTCGTCCCTTATAGACCACGCCGGCAATATCCGTGACGGTAATATTCTCCATGCACACGCCCAGATTCACCAGCATATCCAGACAGGCCAGTGCCGCAGCGCCAGCTCCGGACACCACCAGTTTGATCCGTGCGATATCCTTACCCACCACTTTCAGACCGTTGAGCAGTGCAGCGCCGACAATAATGGAGGTGCCATGCTGATCATCATGGAACACCGGGATCTTCATCCGTTCGCGCAACTTGCGCTCAATGTAGAAACACTCAGGTGCCTTGATATCTTCCAGATTGATACCACCGAAAGTAGGTTCAAGCGCAGCGATAATGTCGACCAGTTTGTCAGGATCGCGCTCGTCAATTTCCAGATCGAACACATCAATGCCGGCAAACTTCTTAAACAGCACGCCCTTGCCTTCCATCACGGGTTTGGCAGCCAGCGGCCCGATTGCACCCAATCCCAGCACTGCCGTGCCATTCGTAATCACAGCGACCAGATTGCCGCGTGCTGTCATGTTGCGCACTTCAAGCGGATCTTCCACAATCAATTCGCAAGCCGCCGCCACGCCGGGAGAATAGGCCAGCGCCAGATCACGCTGAGTAATCATCGGTTTAGTTGCATTAACGGATATTTTTCCGGCTGGTGCCTGGCGATGATATTGCAGCGCTGCTTCACGTAATTGCTTGTCCATGATGAGTCCGAATGATGAATTAAAACCGATTATAGCGCATCTTAATTACAGCAGACGACTTAGATCACCTCTTTCAAAACCTGTTAACGTACCGGTAAAATTTTTACCCAGCGCAATGACTTTAAACAATTCACCCATTTCTGCAGGGCTGGTTAACTTTTGCAGCTGCGCCGAGAGCGGCAGATATTCAAGTAAATCCTCCGGCGAAGTATCTTTAAGCAATCCGGCAATACCCGCATTGATGAGAAAATATGCCTGACTGGTATATCCGAGCAGTTCCAGCCCGGCATCAATACCGGTTTCTGCAATGTCAGTAAAATTCACATGCGCCGTAATATCCTGCAATCCGGGCATAAAAAAAGGATCGTCATGTGCACGGTGGCGGTAGTGACACATCAATGTACCTTTTGTACGTTGAGCATGGTAGTACTCACCCGCACCAAAACCGTAGTCAATGAACAGCATTGCGCCTTGCTTCATGCAACCGGCCAAACTGTTAATCAGGCCGCGTGCAGCCAGGCATATTTCACTGATATATTCCCCTGACACATTTATTTTTTCAACTGCTTGCAGCAGTAGCGGGTCATTGATCTTGCGCTCCTGCCACACGAAACCCGCTTCAGCAGTCGCAACACCCATTTCATTAACGGCATTCTCCTGCCAGTGCAGCAGATGAACAGGTAACGCATCCAGTACTTCGTTGGCAATAATGGCACCACAAAAATTGTCAGGCAACGCATCCAGCCAGCTAATCCGGTCAAACAAATGCGGTACACGCTGTTGCAAGCGCCATTTCTGCCGTTCGCGCAAATCGGCGCTCACTTCAAGAATATGATAATGCTCAGGCAGATTGCCACTCAGTTCCAGCTCAGCCAAGATATCTGCGGCAAGTTTTCCACTGCCCGCGCCCAACTCCATGATGCAGCCTGCACTGCCGGCCATAATCCCGGCCACTTGACCGGCCAGCGTACGCCCGAATAACGATGAGAGTTCAGGTGCGGTGATAAAGTCACCTGCGGCACCGAATTTATGCGCACCTGCTGTGTAATAGCCCAGCCCTGGCGCGTACAAATCCAACTCCATATACCGTGCGAACGATATCCAGCCACCCTGTCTTAAAATTTCATTATTGATTAATGTAGCCAGTTGTTCACTGTGCTGCACGGCTTGAGAATCGGGTGTCGGTAATAATGTCGTCATGGTCAGGTATAATTCTCTAATTGAGACAGTCTAATGGAGGGCGCAGTGCAAGGCAAAGTTATCTTAGTCACCGGCGGCAGCCGCCGTGTCGGCGCAGCCATATGCCGCCGCCTGCATGCAGCCGGAGCGAACATTGCTCTGCACTACCGCAACTCCGCTACAGAAGCGCAGGCTTTGCAAGAAGAGCTGCTAAGTCTGCGTCCTGACAGTGTCGCCACCTTCCCCGCCGATCTGCTCGATACTGCCGCATTACCGCAACTGATTACACAAGTGATCCGGCATTTCGGGCGACTGGACGGATTGGTGAATAATGCTTCAAGTTTTTATGCAACCCCCTTAGCCGGCGTGAATGAAGCACAATGGCTGGATTTGACCGGCACCAATCTGCACGCACCGCTGTTTCTGGCACAGGCAGCCGCTGATGAATTGCGTCGGCGTCATGGCTGCATCGTCAATATTGTCGACATTCATGCCGAACGCCCGATGCACGGGCATTTGCTCTACAGCGTCGCCAAAGCCGGGCTGGTTGCCTTAACGCGTAGCCTGGCACAGGAACTGGCTCCGCAAGTGCGCGTGAATGCAGTCGCACCGGGTGTCATTATCTGGCCCGAAAACTGGGAAGATGCTGAAGAACAACGCAAAATCATTGCACAAACTTTGCTCAAGCGCGAAGGAGAACCGGATGACATCGCCAAAACTGTCGCATTTTTGATTCAGGATGCACCCTATATTACAGGTCAAGTGATTGCAGTGGATGGCGGCAGAAGCATCAATTTTTAAATTGCGGCCGTGATCGGCTTCCAACGCTCCGCGCGCTTTACCCCCCCAAATTTGTTAACCGAGTAAATATTTTATGAACACAATCGCTCAGCCTGTCCATTTCGACCATTCCGGCAACTTCAACAAACTTAAAAACCGTCTGGAACATCAGGTAGGCAAAGCAATCTTTGATTTCAACATGATCGAAGACGGGGATTCCGTGATGGTTTGCCTGTCAGGAGGAAAAGACTCCTACACCTTGCTGGATATCCTGATCACGCTGCGCAAACGCGCACCGATCGATTTTCGCATCGTGGCGATGAATCTTGATCAAAAACAGCCAGGCTTTCCCGCAGAAATTTTGCCCGCTTATCTCAAAGCGCTGGGTGTCGAATATCACATTGAGACACAAGACACTTATTCGATCGTCAAGGAAAAAATTCCCGAAGGAAAAACCACCTGCTCGCTGTGTTCAAGATTGCGCCGCGGCATCATCTACAAGGTCGCAGGCGAGTTGGGTGCTAACAAAATTGCGCTGGGACATCACCGCGATGACATGATCGAAACGCTTTTTCTGAACATTTTCTTTGCCGGCAAACTCAAGGCGATGCCGCCCAAACTGGTTACCGACAAGGGAGACCATATCGTGATCCGTCCGCTCGCCTATTGTGTCGAAAAAGACATCGCACGCTACGCGCGCGGTATGGAATTCCCGATCATCCCCTGTAATCTGTGCGGCTCGCAGGAGAATTTACAACGCCAGAATATTAAGGAAATGCTCAACAACTGGGAGCACCAGTATCCGGGACGCAGTCAGACGATATTTACTGCCATGCAAAATGTTGCGCCTTCACATCTGCTCGACGGAAAATTGTTCGACTTCAAAAACATGCTGACAGGACAGTCCGTTGCGGAAGGCGATATCGCTTTTGACGACGCGTAGACATGCGCCAATTCAAAGGTCGGGCCTCTCATAGTATGGTCCGTTATTTCTGAGTGCGACCTTTGGCCGCAATGCATTTTGCCAGCCGGGCGAGTCGCATTGTCACGCCATTGGAAACTTGCTCGCCCTGTTGAAATACCCGTATGATCCTGACTTTTATCCTGTTTTTACTATCCGCAGCGGCCATTTATCTGGCCTGCGAATATTTCGTCAATGGCATCGAATGGTTCGGACGCCGCTTGAACCTTGGCGCCACCGCTGTAGGTTCGGTGCTTGCCGCATTTGGCACCGCGTTACCTGAAAGTGCCGTCACCTTTATTGCCGTTTTTTTCGGGAAGACCCCTGAACAACGAGATATCGGCGTCGGCGCAGCCATGGGAGGTCCGCTTGTCCTCGCCACCTTGGCCTATGCCGTGGTGGGCCTGGCGTTGATTTTCCACCACCGCCGCCTTGAACGTAAAACGTATCATGTCCGTGTCGATTGCATACGCATGAGCCGCGACCAGGCGGCCTTTCTTGCAGTCTTTGTGGTAAAGGTCGCTTTGGGATTGATGGTTTTTGCCTTCAAGCCGTGGCTCGGTGTATTGTTTCTTATAGCGTATGCAATTTATGTGTGGCGCGAAATTCGGCAGAGCGACACCGCACCTGAAGAAGAAGAGATTGAACCACTCAAGATTCGCCCCTCAGTAGCCGAACCATCCTTGCCATGGGCCGCACTGCAAGCCGCGTTGGCACTGTTAGTCATCGGCATTGCATCCCATATCTTCGTAGGACAGCTTGAGAGCATAGGCACCGCACTGCACTTGTCGCCGCATCTGGTCGCCTTGTTGCTAAGCCCGGTAGCAACAGAGCTGCCGGAGACAATGAACGCGCTGATTTGGGTACGGCAAGGCAAGGAGCGCCTGGCACTGGCCAACATTTCCGGAGCCATGATGATTCAGGCCACCATCCCGAGCGCTCTGGGCATCTTTTTTACACCCTGGCTGTTTGATGGCCCGCTGTTGGCTGCCGGCATCGTAACCGCATTGGCGATAATCTTTCTCTGGCAGCTTTTTCGGCGCGGCGCTGTCGATGGTCGTGCATTAATCATCGTCAGCTCACTGTATGGTGTTTTCGCCTTGCTGCTTACCTTCATTTTTCCGCATTAAAGGGGCACTTGACGAAAAAGCCAGGGAAAGCACTGGCGAAAAAGTGCCGCCTTTGAATTCCGCTTCCATTTATCAGCGGATAATCAGCTTGAAAAAGCGAATGGAATTAACAGATTGCTTTTTTCCCGGAACAAACAGCACAATGCGGGTCTTGCTGGAAATGACTTTTTTTGATCGACATATCGAGCGCATCAACGGTCAAAAGTTTACCACTTAGTCCTGTTTTGATCCCCGCCAACAGCTTAAGTGTTTCGGCCGCCTGTATCGTGCCGATAATACCCGTCAACGGGGCGAAAATGCCCGTGGTGGCACAACGCAACGCCTCTGACTCGGCATCTTCAGGAAACAGGCAATTGTAACAAGGCATCCCGGCCTGACTAAAATCAAATACGCTGGCTTGTCCTGAAAACAAAATTGCGGCACCGGACACAAGCGGCTTACCGTGATTCAGACAGGCCCGGTTAATGGCATAACGTGTGGCAAAATTATCGCTGCAATCGAGCACCACATCTGCATCAGCGACCAGAGCATCAAGGTGATCAGGCTTTACCTGCAAAGCGACTTCAACACAAATTATTTCCGGATTGATGTTCTGCATGGAGATGCGGGCGGAGCTGACCTTGGACTGCCCGATAGCAGCGGTACTGTGCGCTATCTGACGCTGCAGATTACTCAAATCAACCACGTCATGGTCGCATAATGTCAGTTGACCGACGCCGCTGGCGGCCAGATAAAGCGCTGCGGGTGAACCCAGACCACCTAAACCGATGATTAATACACGGGCATCAAGTATCTGCTGCTGACCTTCAATGCCAATCTCATCAAGCAGGATATGGCGACCATAACGCTGGAGTTGCGTATCATTCATTACTCGTATTCACGCAACTCAGGTGGTTTTCCTGCGAGCTCAGGACGCACATGCGCTTCGTGTACGCCGATAAAAACCTCTTTTTCATTTTTCTTGGTTATATGTCCGCGAATTTCCATATTATGCCGGCAAGTATCTTCACAGTAGTAAACAAGATGACGCCCCAGGTGATGAAAAAAATCGTGAGCCAGTAAAAAGCCTTCCCGTTCTAATGCCCGTTCCAGACCCGCCAGGGTATAGTCCATAAGACTATAATGAATTTCCAGCGTATTCGGTTCAGCTGTCCGGACAACCTGCAGGCCTGGCAACCCGCTCAATATCATCAGCGCACGTTCTACCTGATCACAAGGCTCAGACATAAATCTGAGTACACGATTTTTCATCAATTCAAAAGGGTTGATCATGAAATTCTCCTGTTTATTTGCCTTGCAATATTTTCATCCCTTTTAGCAGGTTGAGCGCTTGATTGAGTTGATAATCATTCTTTGCACCAAATTCAACTGCGGGTTGCTTTTCCGGGTCTGTCCTGGGCACGGCTCCTGTCTTCGGCGTAACCTTGTCTTCAGCTTGCTTATCGTTAATTAAATGATTATCCAGATCCGATTCACGCAGCCCTAGTAAATTGTCTGATGGTGAAGACGGGTCTTCAACTAAAATATCAGGCACGATCCCCTTGGCCTGAATAGAACGACCATTTGGCGTATAGTAACGCGCCGTCGTCAGTTTAATGGCGGTATTATTGCCCAGTGGCAGCACGGTTTGCACGGACGCCTTGCCAAAGGTCTGCGTACCCATGATAACGCCGCGCTTGTGATCTTGCAGGGCGCCCGCAACAATTTCTGAAGCAGAGGCAGAACCGCCATTGACCAGCACGACCAGAGGAACACTCTTGAGTGATGCGGGAATATTCTTGACGTAGTCATTTTTACTATTACCGCGCAGATAATATTCAGGAGACGCTGTTAATCGCATCTTTGCTTCTTCTGTTCTCCCCTCGGTATAGACGACCAGCGCATCTTTTTCAAGCAAAGCGGCAGAAACAGCAACCGCGCCATCGAGCAAACCGCCCGGGTCATTGCGCAAATCCAGAACAAGGCCATTTAACGAGCCTTTATTATCCTTAATCATCTTTTCCAGCGCAGTTGCCAGATTTTCTCCGGTATGTTCCTGAAATTGCGTGATGCGCACATAACCGTAACCTGGCTCAATCAGCTTGGCTTTCACACTCTGCACCTTGATCACAGCGCGTATAACGGTGAGCGTGAGCGGTTTCGGCGTGTCTTTACGCAGAATCGTCAGGATGATTTTACTTCCCGGCTTGCCGCGCATATGCTTGACGGCATCATTGAGTGACATGCCTTTCACCGGCGCTTCGTCCAGCTTGATTATCAGATCACCCGCTTTAACGCCAGCCTGATAGGCGGGGGTATCTTCAATCGGTGAGATCACCTTGATCAAGCCATCTTCAACGCCCACTTCAATGCCTAAGCCGCCAAACTCTCCCTGAGTGCCAACTTGCAAGTCTTTAAACGCATCCGCGTCAAGATAAGCCGAATGCGGATCAAGCCCGTTCAACATGCCTTTAATCGCTTCTGTAAAAAGCTTTTTATCCGAGACGGGATCAACATAACTGCTTTTTATTTGGCCGAAGACTTCTGTGAAAGCACGTAATTCTTCAAGCGGCAGCGGTGCTGCACTCTCCTTATCCGCCATTGCCGCGAAATGCAGGCTAATGAAAATACCCGCAACCAAACCTGTCCCGACCAAACCCAGCTTTTCCATATGACGCATACTCACCTCTCGTTATTTCGTTGCCATCCACTTTAATGGATCGAGCGGGCGACTCTCGTGGCGCAGTTCAAAGTATAAACCGGATTCATTATTTCCGCCGCTGTTGCCGGTGGTTGCGATGATGTCACCGCCACGAACTTCATCACCGACTTGCTTCAAGAGCGTCTCATTGTCACCATATAAGCTCATGTAAGCCTTTCCGTGATCGACAATCAGCAAGTTGCCAAAGCCGCGCAACCAGTCTGCGAAGACCACCCGTCCTGCTGCCACGGCTTTAACTGACTGGCCACTGCCGGACTTAATAAAAAGCCCCTGCCAGAGCACCGTGCTGTCCGGGCGGGTTGTGCCGAATTTATTGGCAATTTCACCTTTAACCGGCAAGACCAGCTTTCCTTGCAATTGCTCAAAGGGTTTGCCGTCGAAGCGATTGTCGGGAAGATTGTCATTATGAAACAAGGACTTTGACTTAGGCTTGGCCAGCATCCTGGCGATTTTTGCAACCAGATTGGTGAGCCGACTTTCGTCATGTTGCAATCGACCTACCTCTTGCCTTTGCGAGCTTAACTGCCTGGACATCTGAGCTAAAACCACTTGCTTTTCCAGTTGTTTTTGCTTGAACTGCTCTTGCTGAGCGATTTTTTCTGCACGTAACTGCTGCAGCATGACACTTTGCGTATGCGCCTCAGTGCGGACACGATCAATTTCTTTCAGCTCGCCGCGCAAATTGCCCAGCAAGGCTGCACGATCACGGGCGATATACTGATAGTATTGTATATCTCGTGCAATCTGGTTTGGATCGCGACTATCCAGCATAAGCTTGATATATTCATGCTCGCCGCTCAGGTATTCCTGATAGAGCAGCTTCCCGAGCAAATCCTTATGCCTGGAAATACTGTCATTTATGTTTTGCTGCTGCCCTTGCAGCGCATTGAACTTGATATTCGCAGCTGATTGTTGCTCTGTCAGCTGGAAAATTTTTCGTTTGATGTCGCTGATCGCCCGTTCCGAAGCATACAAGGCATCCGCTGCCGCTGTTTTGGTTTCGCTGGTTTTGCTGATTTCGTTTTGCATGTCGACAATACGCCGACGCAGGTTATTGAGTTCTTCCTGCTGGCTTGCGGCACACACAGAAGCCGCAAGACTGAGAATAACAAACAGAATATAGCGAAAAATAGCCCGGTTCAGGTATTTAACCTGTCTGTCTGTTATCTGCGGTCTGCTGGCCAGGGCGCAGGCAGGAGGAATGTTTGTCATCTGTTCTGGGTTAGCTCAATCAGACTGCGCCCTGTCATTTCTACCGGTTGTGGCAGACCCATCATATACAGCAGGCTGGGTGCCAGATCCCGCAGTGAACCACCATCTGACATTTTGGCCGGACGACCGACATACAGGCAGGGAACAGGATTAAGCGTATGTGCCGTATGTGCCTGATGAGTCGTGTTATCCATCATCTGCTCGGCATTGCCATGATCTGCGGTCAGAATCACTTCGCCATCAATGGATTGCATTGCCTTGACCACTCTCCCGATACAAACATCCAGCGTTTCAATCGCTTTGATTGCCGCTGCCATATCGCCGGTATGCCCGACCATATCGCCATTGGCGAAATTGCAAACAATCAGCGGGTACTGGCGACTTAAAATAGCTTCTTCGAGTTTTTCGGTCACGATGTAGGCGCTCATTTCCGGTTGCAGATCATAAGTCGCGACTTTCGGTGATGGCACAAGAATACGGTCTTCACCCGGATAAGGTTGTTCTTTGCCTCCGCTGAAGAAATAAGTGACATGGGCATATTTCTCGGTTTCGGCGATACGCAACTGTTTCAATCCCAACCCTGAGACATATTCACCCAGATCATTGTGTATCGCTTCAGCAGTATAGGCAGACGGAAAGGTGAATTCAGCGCCGTAATTGCTCAAGGTAACGTAACGGCCAAACTGGGGTAAATAGTTGCGCTCGAATCCGCTAAAAGCCGGGTCCGTCAAGGCCCGGGTAATTTCACGCGCACGATCAGCCCGAAAATTCATGAAGACCAGCACATCGCCATCCTGCATGGTAATCGGCTGTTCGCCATCGGCCTGAATGCGGGTAGGTTTGACAAACTCATCGGATTCACCGCGTGCATACGCGTCCTCCAGGGCACTTAGCGCATCGCCGGCAAAATAATCTGCGCGGCCTTGTGTCAGCAATTCATAGGCAGGTTGTACGCGTTCCCAACGGTTATCTCTGTCCATGACATAAAAGCGTCCTGTAATGCTGGCAATTTCCCCCACTCCCAGAGTGGTGCATTTGTCCTGCAACATGACTAAGGATGGTGCTGCGCTTTTAGGCGGTGTGTCGCGACCGTCGAGAAAAGCGTGCAGATAAATCTTTTTCAGATCATGCTTCGCCGCCATTTCCAGCATGGCGTAAATGTGATTTTCATGGCTGTGTACACCGCCGGCTGAAAGCAAACCCATAATATGCAACGCGCTGTTATTTTGTCTGGCAACCGAGATAGCATCTAGCAAGGCAGGATTGGCAAAAAAGCTGCCATCCTCAATCGCGACGTCAACACGACTCAAATCTTGATAAACAATGCGCCCGGCACCGATATTCAGATGACCCACTTCAGAGTTCCCCATCTGATTTGACGGCAAGCCGACATGCTTTTCCGAGGCATTAATCAAGGTATGCGGGTTATCGCGCCAGAGTGCATCCCAATTAGGCTTGCTTGCGGCAAGTATTGCATTCGAGTCGGATTCTTCCCTGTAGCCGAAGCCATCCAGAATAAGCAGTAAGACAGGAGTAACGTTCATTGGAGTTATATATATAATGGTGGGGATTTTGACGGATGTATTTTAACCGAATTGGCTTTGTTAGGTGTTATTAAGGAAAAAGCATGAGTAAGAGAGTCATTGACAGGGAAGAAGATATACAACTCGCCTCTAACGCGATCAAGGCAATTGCACATCCTTTACGCTTGAAAATTTTATGCGTACTGGATGATCAGGAAGTGAGCGTGCAGGACATTGTTGAACAAGTAGGCACCTCTCAGAGCAATATTTCTCAACATTTAGCCATCCTGCGTCATAAAGCTATTCTAGCAACCCGCAAAGACGGGAACAGGGTTTACTATCGGATTGGCGATTTGCGTATGCTCAAGCTGGTGGGTATGATGCGCGAAGTTTTCTGTACGCACTGACTGGTAGTCGTACATTAAGGCATATTAATACTGCAATGATCATTACGTACTTTGCCTGTGAATATGAGCCCTTTGATTTAAATGAATTAAAACAGTGATCGTAAATATGAATGCAGAACGCATTGTCCGGATTGTCGCAGGCACTTTTGTCATGCTGTCCTTAGCGCTGGGTGCTGACGCCAGCCCGCTGTTTATCAGCAGGTATTTTTTGTGGTTCACCGGTTTTGTCGGGCTGAATTTATTCCAGAGCGGTTTTACTGCCCTCTGCCCGTTAACCGGCGTCCTCTCAAAATTCGGCATCAAGAGCGGCTCTTGTTAAAAACACGCTTGCAAGACATTACTTACATGAGTCTGTTTTTTGTCGGACTGATGTGGGTATTGCCCTTCCTGAATTACCATCATCAATATCCGCTGACCACCTTTGATCAGGAATGGTGGAGCGCCTTGCTGGGCGTGCTGTCGCTTACCGCACTGCTAACGACAGACTGCTGGCAGCAAATTCCCCGCATCGTTCGGCTGCCGGCAGGATTGATGACGCTGGTCATATTGCAAAGCGCGCTGGGCATGATTGCTTACCGTGAGCAGGCGCTGCTTTATCTGTTGTATTTTCTGTTTGGTATGTTGTTGATGATGTTGGGCGCACAATTGCGCAGGCGTTTTGCTCTCGAAACCATGGCGCTGGTGCTGTCCTGCTTCTTGCTGTCCGGCGCTGAAGCGAGCGCGCTGATCGGCGTTTTGCAACATTTCGGCTGGCACACGCCGCTGGACTCGGTGGTGGTCGTGCAGATTTCCTCAGGTGCGTATGGAAATCTCGCGCAGCCAAATCATTTCGCCGATTATATCGCCCTGGCTCTGATCTCGCTGGGACTGTTGTTTCAGCAGCGAAAATTGCCGGCGGGTTTCATTATTCTGCTGGCGGCCCCGCTGCTACTGGTGATGACCCTGAGCGGTTCACGCAGCAGTTGGTTGTATTTACTGATGACTACCCTGCTGGCATGGGTGGGTGCGCGAAGATTACCTGAACTGCGTCCGCTGTTTCGATACAGCCTGTTATTGCTGGCTGGATTTGCTCTGATGCACGGCGTGGTGGAATTGCCTTTTATGCACGGAGCCGCCAAAAATTACGACATCATGCACCGCATGTTCGCTGATACCTCATCAGGAAACATTCGTTTATATTTATGGCAAGAGGCCTGGTTGATTTTCCGGCAATCCCCCTGGCTGGGTGCAGGATTCGGCCAGTTTGCCTGGCAGCACTTTCAACTGGGCCCCCTGTTGCAAAGCAGCAATATCGTTGGTCTTTACAACAATGCGCATAATCTGATTTTTCAATTGGCAGCTGAAACCGGCATTGCAGGCTTGCTGGTATTATTTGTCTCGTTAGGAGCATGGCTGCACGGACTCCGCAAAACAGTGCTGTCAGCCGCGCACTGGTGGGCTTATGCCATATTGGGCGTACTGGCCATACACAGCTTGCTGGAATATCCGCTTTGGTATATGTATTTTTTTGTGATTGCTGCAATCTTGCTGGGCGCACTGGACGAAACGCATTACCCGCTTGAATTACGCGGCGCAGGAAAAATATCCGTCGCAACGATCTTGTTGCTTGGTTTGCTCACGCTGTTTCAATTGAAAAACGGCTATGAATTACTTAAAACCACACTGGCGATACCCTCTGGCGCACATGGGCTTGAACGCACTCGCGACGGCCTGATCGCCCTTGGCAGCGTCCCTTTGTTGTCACCTTATGCGGATTTATTCATGAGTTCATACATTGAGGTCAGCGCCGAACACCTGCAAAGCAAACTTGCGCTTAATTCAAGAGTGATACGTTATATACCGATTGCACAGGTAGCTTATCGACAGGCTTTTCTGCTGGCACAGAATGCTCAATATGAGTTGTCAAAACAGATTTTAATGCAGGCGATATGGTCGTACCCTGAAAATATCGCGGCACATAATCAATTGATAAAATTAACACAGAAAGACCCCGCTCATTTTGCCGCTCTGCTAGAATTCGACCTCAAAACAGAACGGGAGTATGCAAGTGCAATTCATCACAATTAATTTTTTTCCAATTGCTACGGCCTTAATGAGCGGTGCAATGATTTTATGGTCTATATTTGGCAACACGATTCGCGGCATCAAAGATGTAGATACCAATGGCGCATTGCAACTGATCAACCATAAAAATGCTTTTATACTGGATGTTCGTCAACCGGATGAGTATAAGGGTGGACACATCATCAATGCACAATTGATTCCGCGGGGTGATTTACAGACAAGAATTGGGGAGCTGGCAAAATATAAAAGCAAGCCTGTCGTTGTGGTTTGCCAGAGCGGCAATCGTTCAGGTTCAGCGTGCGCGACACTGGCAAAACAGGGATTTACCGAGGTTTATAATTTGGCGGGTGGTATGACTGCATGGCAAAAAGCCAGTTTACCAACACGAAAATAGGATTAAAATTGGCAAAAATTACCATGTACACGACAGAAGTATGTCCCTATTGTATTCGTGCCGAGCAACTGCTGGCGCGCAAGGGAATCACCCTGATCAATAAAATCAGAGTGGACTTATCACCTGAATTACGCATCGCAATGGTGGAACTCACGGGCAGACGCACCGTGCCACAAATTTTTATTGATGACCAACATATCGGTGGTTATGATGATCTGGCCGCTTTGGATCAGGCCGGTTTATTAACTGCATTACTTGCTAAATAAGGAAAAAACATGACTGAAGCAACACAGGATCAACCCGTTTTTAACATTGACAAGCTCTACGTAAAAGATCTTTCACTGGAAATCCCGCATGCACCGCAAATATTTCTGGAACGTGAAAATCCGCAAATCGAAGTTCAGTTGCATACCGTGTCAAATCCGGTTGATGACGGTGTATTTGAAGTGAATGTGACCGCAACAATCACGTCCAAAGTAGGCGAAAAAGTGATGTTTTTGATTGAAGCAAAACAGGCTGGCATATTTACCATACGCAATATACCTGCAGCCGAAATAGAACCGATTCTTGGTGTAATGTGCCCGAATATTCTGTATCCATACTTGCGTGAAGTCATATCTGATGTAGCTGTTCGTGCCGGCTTTGCTCCTGTGATGTTGAACCCGATCAATTTTGAAGTGTTATATCAGCAACAGATTGAAGCCGCAAAAACGACCACTCACTAACAGGCACGGCAAAGAGGCCACTCCTGACAATGCAAATGATTCTCGCAGGGTTATTGCCCTTCAGTGCAATAACTCGCAAACTTTCCATGCTTGCTCTCCCCTATCCAGCGTTCCCCCGCAAGCGGGGAAGAGCATAGTAAGGGGCACGGGCAAATGAACGCTTGCGCAAGTGTCACCTTCAGGTCTGTATTCACTGTTTCGCGTGCCTTCGGGTTTTGCCTGTTGTGCGTGGCGAATCTGGCACAGGCAATAGCGCATGTTTCAGTTGGCGAGAGCAGCGCAATTCTTTATGACGCCCCCTCTCTTAGGGCCAAAAAATTGTTCATCGTGAGCCGTTATATGCCGTTTGAGCAGGTCGTCCTGCTGGACAAGTGGGTCAAAGTACGCGATCATTCCGGCCGCTTGTATTGGCTGGAAAAACGCGTATTGAGCAATAAAAATTACGTTTTTGCGCTGAAATCCATCGTTGACGTTTATTCGCTGCCGGATGCTGCTTCTCCGCGATTGTTTCAAGTGCGCGGGCAGGTTGCTTTGGAATTACTGGAAGCGGACGGCAATGGTTGGTTAAAAGTGCGTCACAAAGATGGGGAATCAGGGTATGTGCGCAGCAGTGACGTCTGGGGAAACAATTAACAATTCAAGATACAAGATTCAAGCTACAAGGGCAGACTGCGTCTTGCTTGCAACTTGCACCTTGTATCTTACACCTGGCCTATGAACATTACCGTTATCGGCGCAGGGGCTTGGGGAACCGCACTGGCAATCAGTCTGACAGCGCGTCATTGCGTGACACTTTGGGCACGGGATGATGTTCAAGCAACTGCCATGCAGTCCACCCGATGTAATCAGCGCTATCTGCCTGATGTTAAACTGCCTGACAATCTGCAAGTTAGCTCGGATTTTTCTTCCGCGCTTGCAAACACGCAATTAATTATTCTTTCAGTGCCGACAGCGGCATTGCGGGTAACGCTGGAACGACTGGTTGCCTTACCGCTTGATCTGCCGGGTGTAATCTGGTTATGCAAGGGTTTTGAGGCGGAAACTTCATTACTGCCACATCAGGTTGCTGCGGAAATATTACCATTGAATGTATCGTGCGGTGTGTTGTCAGGGCCTAGCTTTGCTATGGAAGTCGCGTCCTCCCTGCCAACGGCACTGGTGCTGGCATCGACGGATGATGCCTTTGCACAGCGCATTACACAAGCATTGCACCACTCAAGATTAAGAGTGTATGCCAGCAATGACGTGACTGGCGTTGAAGTCGGCGGTGCCATCAAGAATGTCATGGCAATCGCAGCCGGCATCAGCGACGGGATGGCGCTGGGCAGTAACGCGCGCGCAGCACTGATCACGCGAGGATTGGCCGAAATAACCCGACTGGGTTTAAAATTAGGCGGTCGTCAGGAAACATTGAGCGGTTTGTCAGGCGCAGGAGATTTGATTCTGACTTGCACTGGTGATTTGTCACGGAACCGCAGGGTTGGCATGTTGTTGGCGCAAAAATTACGTCTTGATGACATTTTGAGCAAACTCGGGCATGTGGCTGAAGGGGTGTATGCTGTTCGGGAAGTGCACAGACTTGCAACAACTTTGCAGGTTGACATGCCGATTTGCGAAGCGGTTTACCGTGTACTATATGAGAATATATCCGCTACAGCAATGGTTACCTCCTTACTCAATCGCACCACAAGCCTGGAATTTAATTAGCAAAAAACATATTCACCACCGGCAGTTGAATATCCGCTGTCATAAACACCACATCAAAACCATTCCGGCAAGCAAATAATGATATGTAGCCGACAAGGATTCTGTGTAGACGGTGACATCGTCTGTGTTGACGCCGATATAGTTTGTATAACAGGCAGGGATTCTTGATAGACAACAGTTTGTGTAGCCGAAGGATCAATATTTCGAGACCAGAAGTCACTTCCCGGGAAAAAAATCATGTTTCGGCGGCAGTAGTCATTCTTTGGGAAAAAAATCATATCTTTTTAACACAAACCCGGATTCTGTCTACGCAAACTGTCTCATTGCCTACAATGAATCATTTTTCTGTCCGGAATAGCCATTTTTTTACACAGAATTATTTCCCCGCTACAAAAAATAATTTACCGCCGCAAACAATGATTTTGCTGCTACAGAAAATAATTATTCAGAGGATTTGACGGGTCAAAGGGCATTGGTCAGGCATCATTCACTTCGTCGAATCACGCATTAGCAATGGCATATTGGAAGGGATTAACAGCAAGGTGCCGTTGGCAAAGAGACGTGCCAGGGATTACCGAAATATGGGAAATTTTCCCGAGCAACGGGAAATTTTTCCAAGCCACGGGAAATTTTTCCAA
>CAIWRI010000088.1 GCA_903915035.1 uncultured Nitrosomonadales bacterium
AATGTTACAGTGCCAGTCTGCGTATGTCAGTTAGAACCATCGCGAGGAAGCGGGTGAAACGTGCCGCCGCTGCGCCGTCGATCACGCGATGGTCGTAGGAGACCGACAACGGCAGTATCAGGCGCGGTACAAATCCGCCATCCTGATAGACCGGCTGCATGCTTGACTTGGATACCCCCAAAATCGCCACTTCAGGTGCATTGATAATCGGCGTGAAATACGTGCCACCGATCCCGCCCAGGCTGGATATAGTGAAACAACCGCCCTGCATGTCCGCTGCGGTGATTTTTTTGTCGCGTGCCTTGGTGCTGATCTCGGCGAGTTCAGTTGCGAGTTGCACCAGTCCCTTCTTGTCGACATCGCGCAACACTGGAACCATCAGACCATCCGGGGTGTCCACCGCCACACCGATGTGGAAATATTGCTTCAGGATCAGATTGTCGCCAGCTAATGAGGCGTTGAATTTCGGAAATTTCTTCAAAGAAGCAACTACCGCCTTAAGCAGGAAAACCAGCGGGGTGATCTTGATATTCTGCTTGGCGTATTCAACGCCCAGCTGCTTGCGGAAGGCCTCCATATCGGTGATATCGGCCTCATCGAATTGTGTTACATGCGGTATGGTTACCCAGTTACGGTGCAGATTTGCCCCCGAGATTTTCTGGATACGCGATAGCGCTTGTGTTTCAATCGCGCCAAACTTGGCAAAATCGAACACGGGCATGTCCAGCACCTGCAGGCCATTGCCGGACACCGCCGCACCGCGCGGTTGTGCCAGAGCGGCTTTGACGTACAGCTGCACATCTTCTCGGGTGACGCGACCTTTTGTCCCGCTGGCCGCAACCTTGCCAATATCCACACCCAGTTCGCGCGCGAAACGGCGGATACCCGGACTGGCATGCGCAGCTGTCGTTGCTGCGGGCTCGCTTACCTGAACGGTTTGAACTGCTTGCACAGTTTGAACGGGCGCAGGTGCTAGAATCGCTGCCGGTACTTGAGCCGCTGCCGGCACGCTAACGGCGCTCTCTTTTGCAACAGGAAGCGCGCTGCTGCTCTCCAGCAACAGGATTAAAGATCCTTGCGAAATTTTATCGCCCACTTTGACATGCATCTCCTTGACCACGCCCGAATGGGGGGACGGAACATCCATGGCAGCCTTGTCGGTTTCCAGCGTCAACAAGGTGTCTTCCGCGTTGATGGTGTCGCCCGCTTTCACCATCACTTCGATGACGGTGACATCCTTGTAGTCACCGATATCCGGCACTAATACCTGTATTAATTCTGACACAGCAGCTCTCCTAACCTTAAACCGAAAATAAATAAACTTAAACCGTGACTGGATTAGGTTTCTCCGGATTGATGTTGTAAAGGACGATAGCGCGAGTGACTTCTGATGCCGCTATCGTGCCATCCTCTGCCAAGGCCTTCAGTGCGGCGACGGCGATGTAGAAGCGATCCACTTCAAAGAATTTCCGCAAGTTATTACGTGTGTCCGAGCGACCGAAACCATCGGTGCCCAACACTTTATAGTGGAGAGGCAAGAAGGCGCGAATCTGATCGGCAAATGAACGCATGTAATCGGTTGCCGCGATCACGGGCCCTGCGCGACCGGTCATACACTGTTCGATATGGCTGGCACGCGGTGCATTTTCAGGATGCAACATATTCCAGCGTTCGCAATCTATGCCGTTGCGACGCAACTCGGTGAAACTGGTTACGCTCCAGACGTCAGAGTTGACACCGAAATCCTTTGCCAGCAATTCGGCCGCAGCCATCACTTCGCGCAATATCGTGCCGCTACCCAGCAGTTGAACGAAGGGCTTTGTCTCTTGTCCCTTGTCCCTTGTCCCTTCACTCAATAAATACATGCCCTTGATGATGCCCGCTTCCACGCCTTCCGGCATGGTGGGATGCGTGTAGTTCTCGTTCATCAGGGTGAGGTAGTAGAATATGTCTTCCTGTTCGACATACATGCGGCGCATACCGTCATGGACGATGACCGCCAGCTCGTAGGCAAAGGTCGGATCGTAGGATACGCAATTCGGTATCATCGCCGACATCAAATGGCTGTGACCGTCTTCGTGTTGCAAGCCCTCGCCGTTGAGCGTGGTGCGGCCCGCCGTGCCGCCCAGCATGAAGCCGCGTGCACGCATGTCGCCCGCCGCCCAGGCCAGATCGCCGATACGCTGGAAGCCGAACATCGAATAGTAGATGTAAAAAGGGATCATCGCCTTGCCGTGATTGGCATAAGCCGTGGCCGCCGCGATCCAGGACGACATCGCGCCTGCCTCGTTGATGCCTTCTTGCAGAATCTGTCCTGTCTTGTCTTCCTTGTAGAACATCAACTGGTCTGCGTCTTGCGGCGTGTACAGCTGCCCCACTTGCGAGAAAATACCCAGTTGGCGGAACATCCCTTCCATGCCGAAAGTGCGCGATTCATCCGGCACGATAGGGACGATCTGGCGACCGATGTTCTTGTCCTTGACCAGAATGCCCAGCAGCCGCACAAAGGCCATTGTGGTGGAAATTTCGCGCCCGTCGGTACTCTTCAATAAAGGCTCGAACGCAGTCAGCGCCGGGATTTTAAGTATTTCGCTGCTCGGGCTACGGGCAGGAATTGCGCCCATTTCTGCGCTGCGCTCCTGCAAATACTTCATCTCCAGACTGTCAGCCGGCGGGCGGTAGAAATTCAAGCTGGCCACTTCCGCATCATTCAACGGGATGTTGAAACGGTCGCGGAATTTGAGCAGTACTTCGCCTGCCATCTTCTTTTGCCCGTGAGTGATGTTCTGCGCTTCGCCCGCTTCACCCATCCCGTACCCCTTGACGGTTTTTGCCAGGATAACCGTCGGTTGACCGGTATGTTTGGCGGCCGCAGCATAAGCTGCATAGACCTTGTGTGAATCGTGACCGCCGCGATTCAATCGCCAGATTTCATCATCCGACATGTCGGCGACCATTTCCAGCAACTCAGGGTACTTGCCAAAAAAATGTTCGCGCACATAGGCGCCATTTTTAGATTTATAGGTCTGATATTCGCCGTCCACCACTTCCTGCATGCGCTGTTGCAACAGGCCGTTTTTGTCCTTGGCAAACAGGCGATCCCACTGGCTTCCCCAGACGATTTTAATGACGTTCCAGCCGGCGCCGCGGAAGACCCCTTCTAGTTCCTGAATGATCTTGCCATTGCCGCGCACCGGTCCATCCAGGCGCTGCAAATTGCAATTCACCACGAAAATCAAATTGTCGAGCTTTTCGCGTCCGGCCATCGACACCGCACCCAGGGATTCCGGCTCATCCGTTTCACCGTCACCCAGATAAGCCCAAACCTTGCGGCCATCGGTTTGTACCAGACCGCGATGTTGCAAGTAGCGCATGAAGCGCGCCTGATAAATCGCCATCAACGGCCCCAGCCCCATTGACACGGTCGGGAACTGCCAGAAGTTGGGCATCAGCCAGGGGTGCGGATAGGAGGACAGGCCGCCGCCGGTAGACTCCTGACGGAATTTATACATCTGTGCTTCGGTAATGCGTCCTTCCAGATAGGCGCGCGCGTAAACGCCGGGGGACGAGTGACCCTGGAAATACACCAGATCGCCGCCATGTGTCTCGGTCTTGCCGTGGAAAAAATGATTGGAGGCGACGTCATACAGTGTTGCGGCTGAAGCGAAACTGGCGATGTGTCCGCCCAGATCGGATGAGTCGCGGTTGGCATTCAGCACCAGTGCCATCGCGTTCCAGCGCGTCAGCGCACGGATGCGGTGTTCGAGTTCCCGGTTGCCGGATGAGCGTTCTTCATCGCCCAGGGCAATAGTATTGCAATACGGCGTGGTCGCGCTGAACGGCACGCCGGCACCGGCACTGCGCGCCTTGTCGATCAACTGGCCTAACAAAAAATTGGCACGTTCCGCACCTTCATTTTTCAGTACGGACTCAAGTGCATCCAGCCACTCACGGGTTTCTTGCGGATCATTATCAGCCAGGTTCGCCATTTTCCACTTTCTCAATAAAGTTTATTAAATTTGCCTGTATCGACGGGTGTTCAGGCACTGAATTTATGCGGGAGCGTCGAAATTCCCCTTTTGGCGGGCACATGCTGAGTTCCGCCATGATTACTGTTTTGAGCTACGCTGTTTTAAAGCTATTAGCGAAACTTCGGTGAAAGTTCATCAGCCGCTGCCTGTTACATGCTGTCAACGGTTGTCATGCTACCAGTAAAAATATATGATGCATACGAATTATACGACTGCTAACAAGTCAGAAATGGAATAGATAATGAATCTGCGAACACTGCGCGCTTTTGTTGAAGTGGTGCGGCAAGGCGGGTTTTCCCAGGCGGCTCAAGTGGTTTTTACCACTCAATCCTCGGTCAGCAAGTCTGTGAAAGGGCTTGAGGACGAACTGGGCACGCCTCTGCTGGACCGTATAGGGCATCGCAGTCAGCTGACAGCAGCGGGAGAGGTCGTTTATCGACGGGCTCAGGCTATGTTGGCGGAGCGCGACAGCCTTATTGCCGAGCTGGACGAGTTACGTGAGTTAAAGCGCGGTATGTTGCGTATCGGACTGCCACCCATAGGCAGTCATATCCTGTTCGCGCCGTTATTCGCAAGCTATCGAAATCGTTATCCGGGAATAGATATTCGCTTGGTGGAGCATGGTAGCCGGCAGCTAAAAGAAACCCTGCGCGCCGGTGAGGTTGATTTGGCTGCGCTGTTAGCACCGATTGATCCTGATTTTGAATTTCAGGACGTGCGCGTCGAGCCGCTGATGGTTCTGATGGCCTGGGATCACCCGCTTGCCGGAAAAAAGACAATTGACCTGCCCAGTCTGGCGAACCTTCCGTTCATCCTTTTTGAGGAGGGATTTGCACTTAATTCCATCATACTTGATGCCTGTGAGCGTCGCGGCTTTAAGCCGACCATTGTGGCACGCAGCGGACAAATTGATTTCACTGTCGGGCTTGTCGCCGCCGGGCTGGGCGTCGCGTTCCTGCCGCGCATGATAGCCCGGCAATATCAACATGCGGCGCTAAGCCATGTGCTGCTCGACGAACCTAAAACCGACTGGCACATGGTGTTAGCGTGGCGCAGGAGCGCATACCTTCCTTTGGCTGCAAGAACATGGCTTAAGCTTGCGAGCGAAGCGCATGCCAATTTATAATTTCCAGAGAAAAAATTGATAAACTGTTGTTCCGCAGTAAGGTCAGTAGAGCCAAAAAATCATCCCCAACGCACTCGTGAAACAAGTCAGACAGGCTGCCAGTCTGGATTATGGAATATCTGATGAATTCATGCGCGCCATGATGATGCCGGTTTTCCGTTGCAGG
The DNA here is from genome assembly GCA_903915035.1 of uncultured Nitrosomonadales bacterium. GTDB lineage: Bacteria > Pseudomonadota > Gammaproteobacteria > Burkholderiales > Gallionellaceae > Gallionella. The sequence continues at coordinate 5,324 of CAIWRI010000088.1, forward strand.
CCGCCAGCGGTACGATGGGTATCGTAGTAGCGTGGATTGGGTACCATTGCGGCCAGTTTGGCGGCCTGAGCGGCCGAGAGTTGTGATGCGCCAATATGATAATAGTGGCGTGATGCTGCTTCAGCACCGAATACCCCGTTGCCCCATTCGATCACGTTGAGATAAATCTCAAAGATGCGCTGTTTGTCCATGACAGCTTCCAGCATGACGGTGATTGCAGCCTCTTCAATCTTGCGTAAGGGAGAGCGGCTGCCTGACAGGAACAGATTCTTGGCCAGCTGCTGACTGATGGTGGAACCACCCGCTACGATACGGCCTTTTTTCATGTCCTTTTGATAGGCTTTTTGCATGCCGTCCCAGTCGAAACCTTCATGATCGACGAATTTGGCATCTTCAGAGGCGATCAAGGCGCGTTTGAGATTGTTTGAGATTTTAGCGTAGGGCACCCAGCGATATTGCAACCGGGCATCCGGGTCGGCATCCTGCATGACGGACAGCCGGTTGTCCATGAACGAACTGGTTGACGGATTGAACTCGATCCACCACAGCACATGGGCAAAGATCCACAGTTGATAAATCAACAGCAGAAGGAACAACAGCCCGATGCCGCGCCACATCACTCTCCAGAATGGTTTCATGTGCGCAGTTGAGCGATGACCGGTGCGGTTTCAGGTCTTATACCGAGCCAGATGTAAAATGCTTCTGCAGCCTGTTCGACCAGCATGCCCAGTCCGTCAGCCAGTTGTGCGCCCTGACTGCGTGCAAATGCCAGAAAAGGCGTTTCGCGTCCGTACATCATATCGTAGGCCAGCGCACCGGGCGCAAAAATACCGGGTGGCAGCGGCACTTCACTGTCCGTCAGTCCGGCAGAAGTTGCGTTGATCACCACATCAAATGTCAATTCCGCCAATTCCTGATAACTGCCAGCGCGAATTTCAGCCTGTGGAAAGTGACTTGCCAGTTCGATTGCCCGGCTGGCAGTGCGATTGGCGATGGTAAGGGCAGCGCCTGCTGTGAGCAGCGGCAACACCACACCGTAAGCTGCGCCACCGGCACCCATCAGTAAGACACGTTTGTCTTTCAGATTCACCGCAAGATTCTGTTCGATGTCCCTGACCAGTCCTGCGCCATCGGTGTTGTCGCCGGCAGTGGCCTCCGCATTGAAACTTAAGGTATTGACCGCCTGAGCGGATGTGGCCCGGTCGCTTAACCTAGTTGCGCATTGATATGCCTCAAATTTGAATGGCACGGTGATGTTGCAGCCCTTGTAACCCTCGCGGCGCAGGCGGGCTATGGTTGCCGCAAAGCCATCCAGTGGCGCTGCTATTGCTTCATAGCTGATGTCTTGTCCTGTCTGCTGTGCAAACAGTCTGTGTATCAGTGGAGATTTACTGTGCGAGACAGGGTTGCCGATAACGGCGTAGCGATCAGTCATACATGGGTGGCCGGCAAATAAAGTGCAATTTTACTTGTTATTCATGCTTTCGCGTGTTCAATTTAATACTGCGGCGTGAAGTTTGCAGCTGGTCATATTAATTTGGCTTCTTCAGCTCAATTCGGGCAAGGACACTGTGCTTTGCCTGTCATCAGGCCGCAAAGAGGATATTACGACTTGGCATTAACATACAAAAAATCCCGCGCGAAAGAAGGTCTGTTATTATGACGGAGCAGTTTCCTGAACGATGGGGTAATTTCACTGATGCTCGCCTGTAGTGGCACCCTGTTTAGCGGGTAAACTTTTCTGCCGTGCTTTTGCATCACCAATACCCCTCAAATTTGTTTGTCCAGGGAACAGATGACTGCGCCTGATAGTCATGCAAACTTTGTATATAAATATTTTTTGGAGTTGTCATGAACAAGTTCTTAATTGCAATCTGCCTGGTACTTTCAGCCTGTGCATCGCCTACTCTGGCGCCGGTACAGCAGGGTAATGCGGATAAGCTGCCACTATCTAATGCAGAGCAAAATTCAGATACATCGAATGCGCTGACCGTGCAATCGATTGCGCTCACCCAGTCGGACATTGACGCACAGGCGCTGAACGGGAATGCGCCACCGGAGTTGCATAGCGTTTATTTCGATTTCGGCGCATTCCAAATCAGACCTGAAGCCAATAAAGTTATACAACAACAGGTTGACTTCATGAAGGCACATGCCGGTGCTAAGGTAATGCTCGAAGGCAATACCGATGAACGCGGCAGTAACGAATTCAATCTTGCGCTGGCGGATATGCGGGCGATTGCGGTTAAAAAACTGATGCGGGTATCGGGTATTGACGAGTCGCGCATCAGGACAAGCAGTTTTGGTGAAGAAAAACCTCGCTTAACATGCCACGAAGAACGCTGCTGGAAAGAAAACCGCCGTGTCGACTTTTTCTACAAGGCAAACTAGACTTTTTGCCTGCGGCAAATTTGATGTTTATTTCACTTGCGGTTACTGATGCGGGAACTTTCGCTCGCGTATCGACCTCATAGCCACATTTTTTACCGACAATTTTAATCTTCCAATGGAGTTTTATATGCCGTACTTTTTGACACAGCGTGCACTTGGCGCGCTGCTTGCGTTGTCCGTGACCAGCGTTTATGCGTTGCCTTTGACCGTTTTGCCGGATGCGCCGGATGTGGATGCCCGTCATTATATGTTGTTGGATCCGGCTTCCGGGCAGGTTCTGGCAGCGCGTGCCGCTGATGTGCCGACGCCGCCTGCGAGCATTACCAAACTGATGACTACTTATCTGACTTTTCAAGCCCTGGCAAGAGGCAGCCTGAAACTTGATCAGCAAATACCGGTCAGCGTGGCAGCATGGAAAGCCGGCGGTTCAACCATGTTTCTCGAACCCAATCTGCCCGCTACAGTGGAGCAGATGATAGGCGGTATGGTTGTGGTGTCCGGCAATGATGCCGCAGTGGCATTAGCTGAAGCGGTTGCCGGGAACAGCAACAGCTTTGTGCAGATGATGAATTCAACAGCACATCAGTTGGGCATGAAGGACAGTCATTTTGATAATGTCAACGGCTTGCCGACACCGACTCATCTGCTCAGCGCACGAGATATCGCTTTGCTGACTGAAAACATCATGCGGCAATTTCCTCAATATTTGCATTATTTCGGCGAGCATAGTTTTACCTATAACAAGGTGACGCAAAATAACTGGAATCCGCTGATTTTCAGCGATCCGACTGTGACCGGCATGAAAACAGGTCATACCGATGAAGCCGGCTTTTGTCTGGATGCGACGGCCAAGCGTAACGGGCGTGCTCTGATTGCCGTGGTTTTAGGCTCTGCAACGCGCAAGACCAGTGCTGAAGCTGCTGAAGCGTTGCTCGATTATGGCTACCGTTTTTTTGAGACGCAGCGCGCCTATAAGGCGGGGCAGGTGATTATCAGGGTGAAAAATGACCAGGCCAGTCCTGCCAGCATCCCGTTGGGCGTGGCTCAGGACGTTTGGGTCACCGTGCCTGTCGGTCGTTACAGTTCGCTTAAAGTCAGTTTGAATATGCCCGCTGCTATGCCGCTGCCATTGAAAAACGGCCAGGCAGTGGGTCGACTGCTGTTGAGCAATGAGAGCGGGCCTGTTATCGACGTTCCTCTGGTGGCGCTGCTGCCGGTCGAAAAATCAGGTTGGCTGGGCCATTTGTGGAATTTGCTTAAAGTCCGCACAGGCATGCTGTGAGTGTCAGCATCAAATGAAGATTAACGGTACCGCTTTTCGCACCATTTGGCCTGCGAGCGACGGCGCTGTTGAAATCATCGATCAGACGCGCCTGCCTCACGAGTTCACCACGGTGCGACTCGAAAATATGCGCGATGCGGAATTTGCCATCCGCGAGATGCAGGTGCGCGGCGCACCGCTGATCGGTGTGACGGCAGCTTACGGTATCGCCTTGTCGATGCGTCATCACGCCACGGATGCCGCATTGCAGGCAACTTGCAACATGCTGAGAAAGTCGCGCCCTACCGCGGTGAATCTCTCCTGGGCGATAGAACGCATGCGCACTTTTTTATTGCCGTTGCAGGTGAGTGAAAGAGCCCAATCGGCCTGGCAGGAAGCGGCACGCATCGCTGACGAGGATGTCGAAATCAACAAGGCGATCGGGCGGCACGGGCTGGAACTGATCCGCGATATTCACTTGCGCACCAAGACAACGGTGAATATTCTCACCCATTGTAATGCCGGCTGGCTGGCTACCGTGGATTGGGGAACCGCACTGGCGCCGGTTTATGCCGCTTTTGAGGCGGGCATTCCGCTGCAGGTATGGGTGGATGAAACCCGTCCGCGCAATCAGGGTGCCAGCCTGACCGCGTGGGAGTTGGCGCAGCACGGCGTGCCGCATATCGTGATTGTCGACAATGCCGGGGGGCATCTGATGCAGCATGGTCTGGTGGATATGGTCATCGTCGGCACTGATCGCGTCACGGCAAACGGCGACGTGTGCAACAAGATCGGCACCTATTTGAAGGCGCTGGCAGCTTTTGATAATGGCGTGCCGTTTTATGTGGCAATGCCCACGCCGACGCTGGACTGGACTTTGCAGGACGGCGTTGCGGAAATTCCCATCGAGCAACGCTCTCAGGAGGAAGTCACCCATCTGTCCGGCTTGTGTGATGACGGGCAGGTGCGCCGCGTTCAACTGACCCCTGCGGGTACTTTTGCGGCCAACTATGCTTTTGATGTGACCCCGGCGCGACTTGTCACCGCACTGGTTACCGAACGCGGCGTGGTGGCGGCCAATGCCGGTGCGATACTCGCGCAACTCAAACTCTGATGATGCTTACTTGTTAAACCTGAACTGATCGTATAGAGGATAACCATGAAAATACTGATTACCGGCGGTACCGGCCTGATAGGGCGAGCGCTTTGCAAGTTATTGGCAGAACATCAGATTACCGTGTTGAGCCGGCAGCCTGAAACGGTGACTGAAAAATGCGGTGCAGGCGTGGCGGCGTTTGCCTCTCTCGATGAATGGCAGCCTGATATGGTTTTTGATGTGGTCATCAATCTGGCCGGAGAACCGATTGCCGATAAAGGCTGGTCGGCCAAACGCCGTCAGGCACTACTGGACAGCCGGGTAGCGCTAACTTGGATGCTGGTTGGCAAAATTAACGCGGCCAGTGTCAAACCTGCGGTTTTCCTGAGCGGGTCGGCCATTGGTTATTACGGCAATCAACAGGATAAACTGCTGAATGAATCCTCCGCTGCAGGGCAGGATTTTGCAGCCAGGCTGTGTCTGGACTGGGAGCAGGCTGCATTACAGGTGCAGGGTGTTCGCGTATGCCTGTTGCGTACCGGTCTGGTGTTGAGCAGTGAGGGCGGAATACTGGCAAAAATGCGTTTGCCGCTAGGCATGGGGGTGCGCTTTGGCAGCGGTAAGCAATATATGAGCTGGATACATATCAAGGATTACACGCAGATTGTGTTGCGTCTGATATTCGATGAACAGCTTGGCGGGCCGGTGAATATGACAGCGCCTAATCCCGTTAGCAACGAGGATTTTACCCGCACACTGGTCGAAGTGCAGCATGGCCTGCTTTCCTTCACCTCACCTGCTTTCCTGTTGAAGCTGATGCTGGGCGAACGGGCTTCACTGCTGTTGGAAGGGCAACGTGTATTGCCTGAAAAAGTGCTGGCCACGGGCTACACGTTTCGCTACCCCGAGCTGGCTGCTGCTTTGAGCAGTCTGCTGGCCGGATAACGCGCCGTGATACGTCGTGCGATTTGCTGGTTGCGCCGTGATTTGCGGCTGAGCGATCAGGCAGCCCTTTATCATGCCTTGAAAAACAACGATGAAGTGCATTGCGTGTTTGTTTTTGATACGGATATTCTGACCGGTCTGACGGACACGCAGGATCGCCGCGTTGAATTCATCTGGCACAGTCTTTTTTTGCTCAATGAAGCACTGCAGCAACAGGGCAGCAGTTTGCAGGTATTGCATGGCAAGCCGCATGAACTGATTCCGGCACTGGCACGTGAACTGGCGGTACAGGCGGTTTATTGCAATCGGGATTACGAGCCGGCGGCGATCAGGCGAGATGCTGCTGTGGCCGAAGCGCTGGGACAAATTGCCCTTCATCAGTTCAAGGATCAGGTCATTTTAGAGCAGGCTGAATTGCTCAACGGCAGCGGCAAGCCTTATGGCGTATTTACCCCCTATAAAAATGCCTGGCTGAAAAAAGCAGACGAATTTTATTTGCGTGTCTATCCGGTTGAGCGCTATTTTTCATCGCTGGTGCAAAACACACAAGGTGGACTGCCTGCGCTCGAATCCCTCGGCTTTATGTCCGGCAAGCTTGATTTGCAGAGAATGCCGGCAGGCGAGGCGGGTGCGCTGGCGCTGCTGGAGGATTTTTTGCTGCGCATCGAAGATTACGCCGAAGCACGCAATTACCCCGCGATCAAAGGCGTCTCGTATTTATCTGTCCATCTGCGTTTTGGTACGATTTCCATCCGTAAACTGGTGGCGGCGGCCGCGCAGGCTGAGGATAAGACCTGGCTGTCAGAGCTGATCTGGCGCGAGTTTTACCAGATGTTGCTGCATCATCATCCCCAACTGGCTGGCGGCGCTGCGTACAAGGCGCAATTGAATGCGCTTGAATTTTTGCCTGACAACGAAAAGTTTGCCGCCTGGTGTGAGGCTCGCACGGGTTATCCCCTGATTGATGCCGCAATGCGCCAGCTTAATCAATCAGGCTATATGCATAATCGTTTACGCATGGTAACGGCTTCCTTTCTGGTCAAGGATCTGCAAATTGACTGGCGACGGGGGGAGCAGTATTTTGCAGAGCGCTTGCTGGATTTTGATCTGGCTGCCAATAATGGCGGCTGGCAATGGAGTGCTTCCACCGGGTGCGATGCGCAGCCCTGGTTTCGCATTTTCAATCCGATCACGCAGTCTGAAAAATTTGACGCAGCGGGCAAATTTATCAGGCGCTATGTCCCTGAATTGTCCGCTTGTCCTGATAAATATATCCACGCACCCTGGCTGATGCCGCTGACAGAACAGCGGCGCTGTCAGTGCATCATAGGACAAGACTATCCTGCAGCGCTGGTCGATCATGCGCTGGCCCGTGTCAAAACACTGGAAAGATATAGCGCCGGCGTGAATGCGGGCAGCGTCGGCAATGTTTTCAAACAGGAGAATAACAATGGATGAACTGCGCCGCGAACTGGTGGCGATGACAAAAAAACTTGAGGCGCAGGGCTTGAGTCACGGCACCTCGGGCAATCTCAGCGTGCGATATGAAGCAGGTTTCCTGATCACGCCTTCAGGCTTTGACGCGGATGAATTGACCATTGATGATATCGTTTTCGTGCATTTGTCAGGGGAATCGCAGGGACGCTGGCAACCGTCCAGTGAATGGCTGTTTCATCGCGATATTTATGCGCAGCGCAGTGAATTTGGCGCGATAGTCCATACGCATTCCACCGCGGCAACAGCACTTGCCTGTTTGCGGCGCGATATTCCGCCGTTTCATTACATGCTGGCGCTGTTAGGCGGCGATAGTTTACGTTGCGCCGCCTATGCCACCTTCGGCACGCAGGCTTTATCCGATAATGCGCTGCTTGCATTGCGGGATCGTAAAGCCTGTCTACTGGCCAATCACGGCATGATTGCGGCCGGCCAAAATTTGCCTGAAGCGTTCAATTTTACGGTTGAAGTCGAAAGTCTGAGCGAGCTGTATTTGCGCGCTTTGGCTGCAGGTGAACCGGTATTGCTGACTGAGGCGGAATTTGCCGATGCACAGCAGCGCTTTACCAGCTACGGGAAACCGGTGTTGTAAATGCTAAGCAGGGGGCAGCAATCGTGACGCGCTCTCCTGCCAAGACCGCCTGAACAAGACAAGGCCGCAGTCAAAGAACGATGCAGACCGGCCATCCCCGCCATACTTTATCAATTCAAGCTAAGGATTTATATGAGTTTTACGGTATTTTTTGCAAAGTATTGGCTGTTTCTGGCATTGATCCTTTGGTTGGCATACAAGTGGTGGAATTCAAAGCGCATCACCGTTGCCGGAACTTAAGAAGCAGGGGGCAATACTAGTCGATGTCAGATCGGCCGGCGAGTTTGCAAGCGGGAACGCACCCGGAACAATTAATATCCCGCTTCAGGAGTTGGCAAGCCGGCTTTCCGAGCTGCCCAGGTTGTCGCCTGTTGTGCTCTGCTGTGCAAGCGGCACACGAAGTGGCGTGGCAAAACTTTTACTCATGAAAAATGGCTACCGGAATGTGCACAACATCGGCACCTGGAGCAAATTTTTGAACTGAACTTTTTCGTAAAGTGGAGTCAGCTTTGCTTTTGCCCGGGAAAATATGGATTCCAATAATCAGCTTTATCTGTTAATTGCCAGTTGGCTGCTTTTTGGTATTTCTCACAGCCTGCTTGCCGGTACGACACTGGATGGTATCTTCGGCCGCTACAGTCGACTGGTTTTCAATGGCATAGCAATATTGATGACCGCCTTGCCATTTTCCATCATTGCCTGGCTGCCCGCGAAGGTTTTGTGGGAATATCCCGATTGGCTGCGCTGGACACTGCACGGGATCAGTATGGCGGCAGTGATAGCCTTCATTTACACGCTGAAATATTATTCGCTGCCCGCCTTTTTGGGCTTGAAGCAGGAGAACTGGCAACTGACGTTTAGTCCGTGGCATTGCCGGGTCAGGCATCCCTGGTACTTTCTCTTGTTGATATTCATCTGGACTCAGCGCATGACTGGAACATGGCTGGTCTCATGTTTATGCATGACGCTGTATCTGGTGTTGGGCAGCCGTCTTGAGGAAAAACGCATCCTGCGCTATCACCCCGCTTCATATGCGGATTACTGCCTGATTGTTCCTGCGCTGATCCCCTGGCGAGGCTGCGCACTTGATGAGGTGACGCGCCGTCAACTGGAGTTGCAGGCTTTGCATGAATCCCGCTAAAATTGATTCAGGCAGAATGAATTTTTAATCCAACCTTGGCAAATAATTAAAATGATCAAGCCTGTTAGCTGCGACATATTTTGCAAGGTCATCGACAATTACGGCGATATCGGCGTGACCTGGCGGCTGGCGCGGCAGCTGGCCTGTGAGTTCAATATTGTCGTCCGGCTGTGGGTCGATGAACTGAATAGTTTTGCCAGACTGTGCCCTGAGGCTGATGCGACGCTTGAATGCCAGTGGTATTGCGGGGTTGAGGTACGCTTGTGGCGCGAAAATTTTGCTGCCGTGCAAGCGGCCGAACTGGTAATTGAAGCGTTTGCCTGCAAGTTACCCGAGATTTATCCGACTTTGATGGCTGAGCGAAAAACAGTCTGGATTAACCTTGAGTATCTCTCTGCGGAAGACTGGGTCGAAGGTTGTCATAAACTGCCTTCTCCGCGTCCGCCGCTGACGCGGTATTTTTTCTTTCCCGGCTTTACTCGAAAGACCGGCGGTTTGCTGATCGAAAGTGAGCTGCTGGCAAGGCGGGATGCCTTTTTAACGGATGCAGAGCAACAGCGAACATTCTGGCAATCATTAAGTCTGCCAACACCCGCAGCTGATACATTGAAAATCTCGCTGTTCGCTTATGAAAATGCGGCGTTATCAGATCTGCTTGATGTCTGGGCTAAGGGACAGCAAGCCGTATTGTGTCTGGTGCCGGAAGGGCGCATCCTGCCGCAGGTCAGGGAATATTTTGCTGCATTAAAATCTCCTCCCCTGCTTGCAGGGCTAGGGGAGAGCGGGTATTCACACGGTAATCTGCAAGTTTGCGTGCTGCCGTTCGTGGCGCAAGAACGTTACGATGAATTGTTATGGGCGTGCGATGTAAACTTTGTGCGCGGCGAGGATTCCTGTGTCAGGGCGCAGTGGGCAGGAAAACCCTTTGTGTGGCAGATATATCCGCAGCATGATGAGGTACACAGGGAAAAATTGCAGGCTTTTCTGGCTTTGTATGTCGCGAAACTCAGCCCGAATGCGGCAGTTGCGATGCAGTGCTTGTGGCAGGCATGGAATGGCGAAGCCATTTCGCTTGCGAAAGCCTGGGTCGACTTTTGTGCAGTTTATGATGAACTTGATTTGAATGCGAAAAAATGGGCGCAAGGATTGTCGCAAAACAATCTTGCATTGAATTTACTGGATTTTTTTCAGGAAATCGGTACAATCCACGCCTTCGAAATTGATGAGCAGTGAACATGAAAACAGCACAAGAATTACGCGCCGGCAACGTCATTATGGTTGGTACGGATCCTATGGTTATCCTGAAGGCGGAATATAGCCGCTCCGGTCGTAATGGCTCGGTAGTCAAGATGAAAATGAAAAATCTATTGACCGAATCGGCCAAAGAAACCGTGTTTAGTGCGGATGACAAGTTTGATCAGGTGATCCTTGATCGCCGTGAGGTGACTTATTCTTATTTTGCTGATCCTATGTATGTTTTCATGGATGAAGAATATAACCAGTACGAAATTGAAGCTGAATCCATGGGAGATGCGCTCAATTACATTGAAGACGGTATGCCTTGTGAAGTGGTGTTCTACAACGAAAAAGCGATTTCCGTTGAACTGGCCAATACCATCACTCGCGAAGTGATTTACACCGAACCTGCAGTGCGCGGTGACACTTCAGGCAAAGTAATGAAGCCTGCCAAAATCAATGGCGGGTTTGAATTGCCGGTTGCAGCTTTCGTTGAAATCGGCGACAGGATCGAAATCGATACACGTACCAACGAGTTCAAGAAGCGCGCTTAAATTAAGGCATTTTTTTGCGCATAGCCCGGTCTAGTCATTGGCCGGGTTTTTTTTCGCCCTTTTTCCCTGAAATAGCAGTGAGCCTGTATTTCAGGGAAAAATGCCCCGGCCGCATTACCCACTTATCCCTCATGCGCCGGTTTGCCGTGCCGGTTTACCTGACGGCCATCCCGCCGGTAATCGTTATTGTGTCGAATGAGATGGGTTTCGCAGGAAGCTTATGTGAGCAGCTTTGCTGCCGGAAGCTATTCGCTAAACTGGTAAAATAACGGGCGCAATTTAATTCTGGTAAGTAATTATGTTGAAAAATTTGACGGTACACGGATTTAAATCCATTGAGCGGCAAACCATAGACTTAGGGGCGCTCAATATATTGATCGGCGCTAATGGCTCGGGCAAGTCAAATCTGCTCGGTGCATTGTCATTCTTCAGAGCATCAGCACTGGGCAATTCGGATGCGCAAGTTCAACGATTGGGTGGTGCGGATCGTCTACTGTATCACGGCAAGAAAACCACTAAAGCCTGTTTCTTTGCTTGTGAGAGCGAAAATTTCAGCTATGAGCAAACCCTGATTCCGGTTACAGGAGATCGGCTGGAAATCGCTAAGGAAAACTTGACGATTTTAGGTTTGACAGCGGAATGCGCTGAAGTTGGCGCAGATATCATCTGCATGACACTTCGGCAACGGCAGCAGTGAAATTCACCTGTCATATCGACGATAACCGCTGTTTGCGCGAGGATGCAGCTAACCTTGCCGCCTGTTTGTATTGGTTGAAGTTAAAAATATCCTCTCGCCTCATCTTGCGCGCTTTGGCGTTTACGCTGTAGCTACCGGGGTGGTTAGCAAGCGTCTGGCCAGTGGTAAGAAATTTACCGGCGGGAATAGTTGGTTGAATGTTCGAAAAAGTCTGCAACCCTTGCTGGCTAATTCGGACAGCTGGGTAATAACCCTGCTGGATTTTTATGGTTTGCCGGAAGATTTTCCTGGTGTACCTGACCTAGCTACGTTGCCCATAAATGCCAAGAGCAGGACGGAATATGTGCAAAACCAACTTTCGGCTGCTGTGGGAAGTCCGCAGCGCTTCATCCCTTTTCTTGTTTTGCATGAATTTGAAACCTGGTATTTTTCCAGTCCTGAGCAGGTAGCTGAGTATTATGGCAAGCCACCTGTTGCGGCATTAATGAAGCAGACTTGCTGCGAATTTGGTGGTCCGGAAAATATCAATCACGGCAAGGAAACACATCCGAGTAAGCGGCTAGAAGGTTATGGCATAGGATTTCGCAAGACAAGCGGGGTTGCCATTTTGAAAGAAATCGGGCTTGAATCCATTCGCGCAGCTTGCCAGAACTTCAATAAATGGTTGATTCAGTTTGAAAAAACTGGCAAACGATATATAGATATTTACGAATATTGAAACTTTTTCCAGAGTTACGGGTTTTGTGTTCAGACGCTATGTCGGCTTCATGTTGTAAAGCTGATAATAGGAAGCTCATTTCTAACCAGTGTGTCTCGACACCCGAAATTCATTCCCTAAAACGAGTTGCCGAAAAGCGGGCATTCAGATTTTATGTTAGTCTTTGTCCCGCTTTCAGCTGCCAGGCAAGCTTTTCTATTGTCAGTAACTTTGTAAGCCTGAATCCTGCCTTTACGCCTTATTCTCGCATATCTGCTGGAACAGTTCCAGGCGGCGAGCATTGATTTTTCCTTTTGCCACGGCGTCCAGCAGTGCACAGCCCGGCTCATGCAGATGATGACAATCGCGAAAGCGGCACTGCCCCAGGTATTGTGCAAATTCGATGAAGCCTTGCTCAATTTCACCCATACTCAGATGGTGCAGACCGAACGCCTGTACCCCGGGACAATCGATGAGGCTGCTGTCCTCATCCAGTTTATATAATTTGGCGTGCGTGGTGGTGTGCTTGCCGGAATCCAGCACGGTCGAGATTTCTCGTGTCGCGGCTTGTGCATCCGGCAGCAGCGCGTTGATCAGCGTGGATTTTCCCATGCCGGACTGGCCGACCAGCACACTGGTGTGACCTGTCAAAAAGGGGCGCAGTGTGGATACATCGTCCAGTGCTGATAGTTCCAGCACCTTATAACCGATGGCACGATAAGGGGCGAGTTGCAAGCTTGCCGCAGCGAAAGGCACGGGCAGATCGCATTTATTCAGCACGATCAGCACCGCCAGGTTCTGGTCAAAGGCGGCGATCAGGCAGCGTGTCACTACTTCGTCGCTAAAGGACGGTTCGGCAGCGACCACGATGATGATCTGGCTGACGTTGGCCGCGATGAGTTTTGATCTGTAGGCATCCGAGCGATGCAATAAGGAGGTGCGCGGTTCGGTACGTTCGATGACCCCCTGATTGTCGCCGCTGCGTTTAATTTCGACGCGATCCCCGCAGACGACGTCGCTCTTTTTGCCGCGCGTCAAGCAAGGCAACAGGCTTTCATCGGCAAGACGCACCAGATACTGGCGACCGAAGGCTGCGACGATGCGTCCCTTTAGTAGCGCGTTCAAGGCTTAAATAACCCGTCTGCTTTAGCCGCGCAGCTGAAATCTTTTTCCGTCAGGCCGCCGGCATCATGTGTACTGTAGCTGACCTTGCAACTATTGTAATTGACCGTCAGCTCGGGGTGATGGTCTGTCTGATGGGCCATCCAGGCGATTGCATTGACGAAAGCGGTGGTCTGATAGTAATTTTTAAAGTGATATGTCTTGCTGATAAAGCTCCCTTGCTGTTGCCAGCCATCGAGCTGACTCAGCAGAATTTGCTCAGGGGAAAGTGCGCTAGTAGTCGTCATTATTTGAACTTGTAGTATTTGTTGAGGTAAGCGCCGATATCCTGCTCTTGCTGGGCACTCAATGTGACGCCGGTATTCGCGCTGCACATGTTTAATTGTGCGAACATTTCGGCAGGGTTGTGCACTTTTCGCTTGGCGCGGGTGAAGATGGCATTGCCACCATCCCCTACCATCTGTTCGTGACAACTATTACACTTGTTTTTGTCGAACAGCGCTTTGCCTGTTTGGGCGTTTCCAGTCGGGAAGGGATTCGCAGCGACAATGCCGGATGCGAAAATCAATAGGATAAATGCGATTATTTTCATGCAAATCTTCTTTATTGGGCTTGTAAATGCGCAATGCGCAGCGCCGCGGGCGGGTGGGAGTCGTAGAATTTGGAATACAGCGGGTCCGGTGTTAAGGTCGCCGCATTATCCTGATAAAGTTTAACCAACGCGTTGATCAGATCTGCGGACTTGGTTTGTTTTGCCGCATAGGCATCCGCTTCAAACTCGTGCTTGCGGGAAATCGCGGCCATGACAGGGCTTAAAAAGAAGCTGAACACCGGCATGATCAGAAAAAACAGCAACAGCGCCACTGCGGTATTCGCGGTCAAAGAATCGACGCCCAGCCCCTGATAGAACCAGCTGGTTTTCATCAGCACGGATAGCAACCACAAAAATCCCAAGCTGATGGCAAAGGTTGAAACGATGCGCTTGATGACATGATGGTTTTTGAAGTGACCGAGTTCATGGGCCAGCACAGCCTCGACCTCTTCAATATTCAGACGCGTCAACAGGGTGTCGAAAAACACGATGCGTTTGGTTTTGCCGAAGCCTGTGAAATAGGCATTGCCATGTGCGCTGCGACGACTGCCATCCATAACGAACAGGCCGCTGCTGGTGAAGCCGCAACGGGCTAATAAGGCTTCAATGCGGGACTTCATTGTCTCATCCTGCAAGGGGCTGAATTTGTTGAATAGCGGCGCGATGAAAGTAGGGTAGATAAATAAAATCAGCAGATTAAATATCACCCAAACACTCCAGACGTACAGCCACCAGTATTCCCCCATCTGATTCATCAGCCACAAGACGCCGAACAGCAGCGGCAGACCCAGTATGGCGCCGATCAGCAGTCCCTTTAGCGCATCGCTCAAATACAGCTTCAGGGTCATGTGATTGAAGCCGAAGCTCGCTTCAATGCGGAAGGTGCGATACAGATTAAACGGCATTTCCAACAAGGATGAGAGCAGCAGCACCGCGACGATGGTGGCTATGCCCTGCAATAGCGGTGTGTCAAACCAGTGCAGACTGCGTGCATTGATCAGACTAACGCCGCCGCCAGTGGTAAAAAGCAGTAACAGCAGCGCATCGAATTGCACACTCAGCATGGAAAAGCGGGTTTTAGCGGTCGTGTAATCGGCGGCTTTCTGGTGATCTGCCAGCTGAATCTGGTTCTGGAAGGGCGGCGGCACGGCAGCGCGATGAGCTGCGATATGCGCCAGTTGGCGGCGCGCTAGCCACAATTTTGCCAGCGTAGTGAAGGCGAGTGCCATTATAAATATCAATGAAAACTGTGTCGCGGTCATAAGGTTTTATGTTTTGGTGGTAAGGTGAAGTAGGGTTGTGACACAATGTATGTCCGACCGTTCAGAAAAGCTTGCGAATTATGGCACAAAATCAAAATTATCTGGTCTGGATAGACCTGGAAATGACCGGGCTGAATCCCGATACCGACCGCATCATCGAAGCTGCGATCGTGGTGACTGACAATAATCTGGAAACGATTGCTGAAGCGCCGGTCCTGGTGGTTCATCAGTCCGATATTATCATGGACGGTATGGATAACTGGAATAAGTCCACTCACGGCAAATCCGGCTTGATTGAAAGAGTAAAAGCCTCAACGTTGGATGAAGCGGCTGTGGAGGCGAAAATGGTCGAATTTCTCAAGGAATACGTGCCGGCGCGCATGTCGCCCATGTGCGGTAATTCGATCTGTCAGGATAGGCGCTTTCTGGCGCGCTGGATGCCGGCATTTGAGGAGTATTTCCATTATCGCAATCTGGATGTCAGCACATTGAAGGAATTGGCGAAACGCTGGAAGCCGGACATGGCAAAGGGTGTTAAAAAACATGGTAAGCATGAGGCGCTGGCGGATATTTACGAATCCATTGAAGAGCTGAAGCATTACCGCGAACATTTTATCAAATTGTAAAATTTAATCAACGGGGGTTATTGTTATGTACAAGCGCATACTGGTTCCGATTGACGGCAGCAGCACATCTGACCGAGCATTGCAGGAGGCGATCAAGTTGATTGATACTCAGCCTGCGCAGTTGAGGCTGGTGTATGTGGTGGAAGATCTGCAATTTCTTGATACGGAAGGCTATGTGGATTACGCGGAATTGCGTGATTTGACGCGCAAGATTGGCACACGCGCGCTGGCCAAGGCTGAAGAGATTGCCAAACAGGCGGATATTACCGTTGAGACTTCTCTGCTGGAAGCAAATGGCGAGCGCATTGCGAGCGTGATTGATGCTGAGGCTGACAGCTGGACTGCCGATCTGATTGTGATCGGCACGCATGGCCGTACCGGTTTCAATCATCTGCTGTTTGGCAGCGTAGCCGAAGGTGTGGTGCGCGGCGCGTCTGTTCCGGTATTGCTGGTACGCAGCGAATAGAGCATTTTGCACGATGGCCTGGTTGAAGAGTACGGCTATGTATTCTTCAACCTGACAGACTTCTGTCTTACTTTGCGCCCATAGCCTCTGCGCGCAACTTGCTCTGTGCCAGCTCTGCTGTGTCAGTTTCAATCAGCCAGCCTTGCAGGTTATCCAGCACTAAACCGGTGAGCGCATGCATCCAGTCGCGGCTGTCGTTAAGGCAGGGGATGTAATGATATTCGCCGCCGCCCGCATGTTGAAAGTCTTCTTTCCCTTCCATGGCGATTTCTTCCAGTGTTTCCAGGCAGTCAGCGACAAAACCCGGGCAAACCACATCCACGCGCCGGGTTTTCAGCTTGCCTAATTCCAGTAAGGTGGCTGTCGTATAGGGTTTGATCCATTCGGCACGGCCAAAGCGGGACTGGAAGCTGACCCTGTATTGATCCTTTTGCAAACCGAGTGCCTCTGCCAGCAAACGGCCGGTTTTGTGACATTCACAGTGATACGGGTCACCCTTGTCCAGCGTATATTGCGGTACACCGTGAAAACTCATCAGCAGTATTTCCGGACGGCCATTTTGGTTCCAGTAATCATTGATTTTGGCGGCCAGTGCCTTGATATAGCCCGCATTATCGTGGAAGTGTTTGATGGTGCGCAGTGCGGGCAGGTTGCGCATCTGTTGCAAAGTGCTAAACACCTGATCAAATACCGGAGCGGTTGAGCTTGCCGCATATTGCGGGAATAACGGCACAATCAGTATGCGCTGGCAGTTTTGTCGTTTTAAGCGATCTATCGCGTCCGCAATGGACGGATTGCCGTAAGTCATGGCGAAATCCACAATTAATGGTGCCCGCGTGCGTTCAGCCAGAAAATCTTTGAGCAGCATGGCCTGCTTTTCTGTATAGACGCGCAGCGGTGAGCCTTCTTTTAGCCAGACGCTCGCGTATTTGGCAGCAGATTTTTTCGGTCGTACGTTGAGGATAATGCCGTTGAGAATCAGCCACCAGAGGAGTCTGGGTATTTCTACAACGCGGGGATCGCCCAGAAATTGTTTGAGATAAGGGCGGACTGCCTGTGCTGTTGGTGCCGCAGGTGTGCCCAGGTTAACCAGTAATACACCGGTGGTTTCAGGTGTTGCATGCTGGTAGGCGGGTTCGGTCAGATAGGCCATAGAGGATTTGAGTTTGTTGTGAATGATCGCAAGGAGAGAAAATACCGCCAGTAACTGAACCGCGCAAGCGATTTTTTAATTTGGCGGTGGCCGGCCCGTGGTTGATTTCAATTGCGACTGCTGATCGCTTGCAGATAATTGCTGTTTTGTATATAGGCCATTGTGCATAGACCTTTTGGCATATTTTCATGAACAGGCTTTATGGCTACTATGACATACCGAAACGCGGATAACAATACTCAAGTGGATGGTCAAAACTATGAAAATAGCAATCGTGGGTTTAGGTTATGTCGGACTGCCTTTGGCGGTTGAATTTGGCAAAAAATTTAAAACTGTCGGATTCGACTTGTCAGCTGAAAAAGTTGCAGCCTATCGCAATTATATCGATCCTACCGGAGAAGTGAGCACAGATGATTTACGAGCGGCGACACAACTGACTTGTCATACCGATCCGCAGGTAATCAGTGATGCCGATTTTATCATCGTTGCCGTGCCGACGCCGGTTGATTCTGCCCACCAGCCAAACTTTAACCCGCTGATAAGCAGCTCCGAGAGTGTCGGAAAATACATCAAACGCGGTGCGATCGTGGTGTATGAGTCGACCGTCTACCCGGGTGCTACCGAGGAGATCTGCATTCCGCTGATTGAGAAGCATTCAGGATTACAGTGGAAACTGGACTTTTTTGTAGGTTACAGCCCTGAACGCATCAATCCCGGTGACAAGCAACGCACCGTTGCAAAAATTGTTAAGGTTGTTTCCGGCGATACCCCTGAAACCCTCAAAACAGTCAGCGAAGTGTATGCGGCGGTGATCACGGCGGGCGTTTATCCTGCCAGCAGTATCAAGGTGGCCGAAGCCTCCAAGGTGATTGAGAACACCCAGCGCGATCTGAATATTGCGCTGATGAATGAGCTTTCGATTATTTTCAACAGAATTGGCATCGACACGCTGGAAGTATTGAAAGCAGCAGGCAGCAAGTGGAATTTTCTGCCTTTTCGTCCCGGTCTGGTTGGCGGTCATTGCATAGGCGTCGATCCTTTCTATTTGACGCATAAAGCTGACAAGCTGGGTTATCATCCGCAAGTTATACTCGCCGGTCGCCGTATCAACGATGGTATGGCCGCCTATGTGGCGCAGCAAACGGTGAAAAAAATCATACAGTCAGGGACTTGTGTAAAGGGTGCCCGTGTGACGGTGCTAGGGCTGACATTCAAGGAAAACTGTTCGGATTTGCGCAACAGTAAAGTCGCTGATTTGGTAAAAGAGTTGCAGGAGTTCGGCTGTGAGGTCAGCGTGCATGATCCTTTGGCTGAGGCCAAAAATGCGATGAAGGAATATGGCATTATGCTAAAGGAGTGGGACGCGTTGCCAAATCAGGCTGAAGCAATCATTGCGGCGGTATCGCATGCAGAATATCTCTCTCAACCGTTAAAGCAGCTGCTGGCGAAATTGAAACCGGGTGGGGTGTTTATTGATATCAAATCAGCCTACTCAGTTGAAGAAATTACAGCTGCCGGTTTTTCATTGTGGAGACTGTAATGACGGCTGAACCCTACAGGCTGCTCACAGCGCGTCTGGCCGTTGAACAGCATACCTGGTTGATTACAGGGGTAGCAGGGTTTATCGGCAGTAATCTGCTTGAAACACTGCTCAAACTTAATCAGCAGGTGGTCGGATTGGACAGCTTTTTAACCGGTTATCAACGCAATCTGGATGAGGTTCAGTCTTTGGTGACCGCAGCTCAATGGGCTAATTTTCACTTTATTCGGGGTGACATTCGTAACCTTGATGATTGTCGCCGTGCGATGAGCTTCACTTCCCTTGCCACGTCGGCCCTGGCGCCTGAATCTGGCATCTTGAAGCTGGTCCCTGTTGAATATGTGCTGCATCAGGCAGCCCTGGGTTCTGTGCCCCGTTCGCTGACAGACCCGATTGCCACCAATGAAACCAATATCAGCGGATTTCTGAATATGCTCGTGGCGGCACGAGATGCGAAGGTCAAACGGTTCGTCTATGCGGCATCCAGTTCCACCTATGGCGATTATCCCGGTTTGCCCAAGGTGGAGAACAAAATAGGCAAGCCGCTGTCGCCTTATGCAGTCAGTAAATATGTGAATGAGCTGTATGCCGATGTGTTTGCGCGAAGCTATAATTTCAGGACTATCGGCCTGCGCTATTTTAATATTTTCGGCCCGAGGCAGGACCCGGCAGGTGCCTATGCTGCGGTGATTCCCACGTGGATAGGCAGTATGATCAGGAATGAGCCGGTATATATCAACGGTGATGGTGAAACCAGTCGCGATTTCTGCTTTGTCGAAAATGTGCGGCAGATCAATCTGCTGGCAGCTGTGACGGAAAATCCGGATGCGGCCAACCAGGTCTACAACGTGGCCGTGGGCGAGCGCACCACACTCAATCAGCTCTATGAGCAGTTACAGCTCAATCTGTTGCCGGCTTATCCGCATCTTGACGCGGTTAAACCTGTCTATCGTGAGTTCAGGGGAGGGGATGTGCGCCATTCCCTGGCCGATATCAGTAAGTCCGCCAGTTTGTTAGGCTATCAGCCTACTCATCGCATCGGCGAGGGATTGAAGGTGGCAATGGGCTGGTATGCGCAGTACGTCACACAGCAAGAAAACGCGTGAATCCCAAGTAAACAACCTATTCAGACTTCTTGCTTTTGAACTCGTATCTGAAAATCGCTATTGTTATCTACTTGAAACGTGGAATCATTGCCCCGGATGCCGGCATGATATGCATCAACATGACGCCAGTTATTCGACGATATGCACTCCTGCCAAATGTGCTTGTTCGTCAGCGTAATAACTGCTGCGCACCATAGGTCCGCAGGCGGCATGAGAAAATCCCATTGCCTTCGCTTCACGTTCAAACATCGCAAAAGATTCCAGCGGGGCATAACGCAGCACCGGCAAGTGTCCGTCCGAGGGTTGTAAATACTGACCTATGGTCAGCATGTTCACGCCGTGGGCGCGCAGATCCGTCATGACTTCCAGCACTTCCTCATCTGTCTCGCCCAGTCCTAGCATTACGCCGGATTTGGTTGGGATGCCGGGAAAGCGCGTTTTGAAATCCAGCAACAGTTTTAGCGAGTGAGCGTAATCGGCACCGGGGCGTGCCAGTTTGTACAGGCGTGGCACGGTTTCCAGATTGTGGTTGAGCACATCGGGCAGGCTGAGCGCCAGTGCATCCAGTGCCAGATCCAGACGCCCCCTGAAATCAGGCACCAGAATTTCCAGGCGCGTATGCGGGGAACTGATACGAATCGCTGTGAGGCAGTCGGTAAAGTGTCCGGCACCGCCGTCTTTCAGGTCATCGCGATCCACGCTGGTGATGACGGCATATTTTAGTTTGAGCAGGCCGATGGAGTTCGCAAGATTGGCGGGTTCGTCGACGTCAGGCGGTTGCGGTTTGCCGTGAGCGACATCGCAAAACGGACAACGCCTTGTGCACACATCGCCCAGTATCATGAAGGTGGCGGTGCCTTTGCTGAAGCATTCACCGATGTTAGGACAGGATGCTTCTTCGCATACTGTCACGAGGTTATGTTCGCGCAGCAGTTTTTTGACATCGTTGTAGCCGGTGCCGCTGGCTGATTTGACGCGTATCCATTCCGGCTTGCGCAGACGTTGCTGCAAGGGCACGATCTTGATCGGATTACGCGCGGTTTTGGCCGCACCGGTTTGTTTTTCAATAATACTCATAGATACCTTTTGGTTTTGTCAGGTAGTGGCCGGTCACGATCCGGTTATTTGCTGTAAGGGTCTATAGCGACGGGAAAGGCTTGAAATCGACGCTTCTTTTGCGCTGTTATTGTACATCAGCACAGCACTTAAAACTTTGCGGGCTGCATAAGCTCAGTGATTAAGCCTGTGGCTTTTATCAATATTCATTATATTTTTTCGCGCTGCCGAAAACCTGATCCGCCGGGTATTTTAGCGCATTTTTTCCCAGCTTGGCTAAGGCCGCCTGAAGCAGGTCTACATCAAGTTTATCGGAAATATGCACAAGATACAGCAGGATGTCGGCCAGTTCATCCGCGACAGCCTGCTTTTTTTCTGCCGTCAGGTTCTGTGATTCGGCAGCCGTCAACCATTGAAAGTGTGCCATCAGTTCGGCAACTTCCACGATCAGTGCCATAGACAGATTTTTCGGTGTATGGAATTGTTCCCAGTTGCGCACTTCGGCAAACAGGCGCAACTTGTCGCGCAGCAGTTGTAAATCAGATGTGTCAGACATATTGGCTCAAAACGGCTTCGACAAAGTTGTGCTCGGATAGTGGCAGGATTTTATGCTATCCGCGTATATTTGATTGACTGCCGAATTGGGAAAGTTCAACGAAAGGTGCCGGTTGCCAATTGGTTTTGCGATGTTCGGCAACGACGTTGGTGAAAATGCCGCCGCGCACGTAAAATTTGGCTGTCAGGCGCATGAAGCGCGGATTAAGAGCGGCAATCAGATCATCCAGAATCCGGTTTGTCACATCTTCGTGGAAATGCCCTTCTTCCCTGAATGACCACATGTAGAGCTTCAGACTCTTCAGCTCTACGCATGCTTCATCGGCGATGTAATCCAGTATCAGCGTGGCAAAGTCCGGCTGTCCGGTTTTCGGGCACAGACAGGTAAACTCGGGGATTTCCATGTAGATGTGGTAATCGCGGGCAGAATTCGGGTTGGGGAAGGTTTCCAGTTGTTTGGCAGCTTGGGTCGTCATGTGAGGCTCGCTTAGGTTAAGATGGCGGCCATTATATCGTTGCGGCAGCCAAATTGCGTCTCTCACATATCAAGTTAGCCGGATTTAAATCCTTTGTTGATCCAACACACATTCAATTACCCGGTCAAATCGTCGGCGTAGTGGGGCCTAACGGCTGCGGTAAATCCAATGTAATCGACGCCCTGCGCTGGGTGCTGGGTGAATCTAAAGCTTCCGCGCTGCGCGGTGAATCAATGCAGGATGTGATCTTCAACGGCTCGGCCAAACGCAAGCCGGTTGCGCGCGCCAGTGTCGAACTGGTGTTTGATAATTCGCTTGGCAAGGCTATAGGCCAATGGTCAAGTTATGCGGAAATCAGTATCAAGCGTGTGCTGCAGCGCAATGGCGAATCCAGTTACTACATCAATAATCAGAAAGTGCGTCGCCGGGATATTACCGATATTTTTCTGGGTACAGGTCTTGGCGTGCGCGCTTACGCCATCGTAGAACAAGGCATGATCTCGCGTATTATCGAGGCTAAACCTGAAGAGTTGCGCGTTTTTCTGGAGGAGGCCGCGGGTGTGTCACGCTACCGGGAACGCCGCCGTGAGACAGCGCTGCGTCTTAATGATACCCGGGACAACTTGCTGCGCGTCGGTGATATTTTGCAGGAAATGGATAAGCAGTTGCTGCATCTGGGTGCGCAGGCCGAGGTGGCACGGCAATATCGTTTGCTGGAAAAACAGCGCGATGCTGCACAGCAGTTACTCTGGCTGGTGAAGAAGCAGGAAGCGGAAGCCTTACGCACCGCTTACGCAGTACAGATCGAAAAGTCGCGCACCGAACTGGAAATTCAAACAGCGCTGCTGCGTGAAATGGAATCGCTTCTGGAAACAGAGCGGCATAGTCATTATCGCTATTCGGATGCGCTGCATGCAAGGCAGGGTGAGTTGTATAGCGCGAATGCCGGGATCGCTCGTCTTGAACAGGATATCAAGCATGCTGAACAGCAACGGCTGCGATTGACTCAGCAGATTGAGGCGGCGCGGCGGCAAATTGAAGAACAGACACAGCAGAAAATCACGGCAATGAATCAGCTGGAAGATTGGCAGTGTCAGCAGCAAGAGGCGGCCATCAAGCTGCTGGAAATTGAACAGCTGGTTGATGTGGGAAGCTTGCCGCAGGCTGAAGCGGCGGCAGGTGTGGCGCAAGTCCGTTACCAGGAGTTGCAGCGGGAGCACTTGAATTTGCAGCAGCGCTTGCAACTGGCACAGACGCGGCACGATCACTTGCTGCGCAATATCGGGCAGAATGAGGTTCGCAAATCGCGCTTGTTGACAGAGAGGCTTAATCTTGCACCGCAGGATGATTTCGCGCTGAAACAGGCACAGGAAGAGTCGGCAGAACTGGAAATGTTGTACGCTGAACAGGAAGAAAATTTGCAGCTGTTGCAGGCGCAGTTACCACAGGCAGAGGGACTGCGTGCACAATTGCGTATCGTCGTGCAGCAACAGGAGCGCCAGACGGGGTTGAATACGGCGCGTTTGCTCGCCTTGCAGCAATTACAAAAACAACTGGAGCGCGACAAGCATTTAAGCAGCTGGCTGGCGCTGCACGGGCTGGATGAGGTGCCCAGGTTATGGCAGGCCATTCGTATTGAGCCCGGCTGGGAGCAGGCCATGGAAGCGGTGCTGCGTGAACGACTCAATGCGCTGGCCTTCCCGCTGCTGGAGGCCTGTGATGCACCTCCGGCTCGTCTTGCCATATTTCAGCCCGGCATTCATCCCGCGATGAATCCCGCAACGCCTAGTTGCCCGCCCGGTTTGCTGCCGTTGTTAGCTTATGTACAATGTCACGACGAACAAGTGTTTCCGGCGGTCAGCGTCTGGCTGGCATCGGTGTATGTTGCGACGGATATCACACAAGCTTTGTCTAACCGGCAAGCTTTACCATCGGGTGGCTGTTTTGTCACGCCTGACGGTCACCTTGTCGATCCGCTCAGTGTCTTGTTTCATGCGCCGGATAATCAGCTGCATGGTGTGCTGGCACGGCAGCGCGAGATTGAACTGCTGGAGAATCAGTTATTGCTTGATAATGAATCACTTGATGACTTAAAGCGGCAACTGGATGACGCTGAGCTGAATTATCGCGCACTCGATATAAAAATTCCGCCGCTGCGCAGCACGCTTAGCGAGCTCAAACTTAGTCAGCATGCCTTGCAAATGCAGATGCTCAAACTGAATCAGTTGCATGAGCGTATTGCCGAGCGCAGTTCGCAGATTGATTTTGACCTTGAGGAGGTGTCGGATTTGTTAAGTGTTGATGAGGCGCAGCAGCATGAGATTGTCAGTGAGATGGCCGGATGGCGCGATGGCTTGGGCTTGTTGGATGTGCAACATGCACATGCGCAATCGGACGCGAATGCGGCTGAACAAATCTTGCGTGAACAGCGGCAGCGTGATCAGCAAGTGCAACGGGATTTGCAGGAAGCTCAGTTTTTTTCGCGGACTTGCCAGAGTAAAATCAACGATTTGCATGCCCATATTCAAACGCATCAGGACGCATTGACGCAATGCCTGCAAAATTTACAGGCATTACAGAGGGAGTTCTCGGACGGCAGTGATGAATCTGTCCAGCAGCAATTGCAGGCGGCCTTGCATCTGCGGCAAGCGGCGGAACAGGCTTTGAGTCAGGTGCGCAATGAACTGGACGCTGCCACTGTTAATCTGCAGGCTTTTGAGCAGAGGCGTATGAACTGTGAATATCAGTTGAATGGACTGCGCGACAAAATGGTTGAGCTGGCGCTGAAAGAGCAGGAGGCACGGCTGTACTTTGAGCAATGGGCGGAAAAGTTGCAGGGTGTGGATGAGCGTGCGTTTTTGCCTCTGCTGGCAACGGCCAGGCCGGGGGCATTGCAGAACGAACTGGGTCGCCTTAGCCGGGCGATCGAAGTGTTGGGTGCGGTGAATCTCGCCGCGCTGGAAGAGTTACAAACGGCGACTGAACGCAAGACTTATCTGGATGCGCAGGCACTGGATTTGCAACAGGCTATGACGACGCTGGAAGAGGCGATCCGGCACATTGATCGTGAATCACGCGATCTACTCATGAATGTTTTTAATCAGGTCAATCTGCATTTGGCCGAACTGTTTCCGATTCTGTTTGCCGGTGGAGAGGCGCGACTGGTATTGACCGGCGAGGAAATACTCGACAGTGGTGTGCAGGTGATGGCGCAGCCGCCCGGCAAAAAGAACAGTTCTATTCATTTACTCTCTGGCGGGGAAAAGGCGCTGACGGCGATTGCGCTGATATTTTCGCTGTTTCAACTCAATCCGGCGCCCTTCTGTCTGCTTGATGAAGTCGATGCGCCACTGGACGATACCAATACGGAACGGTTATGTGCGCTGGTCAGGAAGATGGCCTTGCATACTCAGTTTGTGTTTATCAGCCACAACAAAATTGCCATGGAAATGGCTGAACAGCTGATCGGTGTGACCATGCAGGAAAAAGGGGTGTCCAAAGTGGTGAGCGTGGATATGGAAGCGGCACTCAGAATGACAGAAGAATAAAAGCCACTTACCACTTACCACTTACCACTTACCACTTACCACTTTCAGCAATATCAACACCGCGCCGCTGCCGCCGGAGGTTGCTGAGGCCGGACAAAAAGCCAGCACCTGAGGATGCTGCAGCAGCCAGTTACGGGTCAGCTTGCGCAAGATGGCTTCGCCGCCCGGACTATTGCTCCCCTTGCCATGGATCACCAGTAAACAGCGTAATTGATTTTGCGCTGCTGCAAACAAAAACTGTTGCAACAACAGGCGTGCCGCATCTATCGTAAACCCATGCAGATCCAGCGTGTCCTCCACCGGACTGCGGCGCAGTTTGCGCAAGGCAAGCTGTGACACGCCGTTACCCAAGTAGGATTCCGGTGTATTGCTCTCTAGCAGGTCGGATAAAGTGTCGCTGATCGTTACGGGTGTCGTTGTTGAGCGAACGCGAGCCTGAGTTCGCGGTTTAACGGGCGCGATACGGTTTTGCTCAGCTAGCGGCGTCACCTTGCCAATGCTGCTGCGGAACAGCACTGCATCCTCATCGCTTGCCATTTTAAATCCCTGATTGCTGAAAACGGCTATTTATCCACGAAATACACGCAATACACGAAACGGTTTTAGCAGGCAATCTGCTGCGCAGATGCTCGCAAACGGTTTTAGCAGGCAATCTGCTCTAAAGAAACAAGCTCGCAAATAAATCAAAATCTTGTTCAATCAGACTAAGAGCCGGTGATAGTCTTGCAAATTTTTCGTGTTTTTCGTGGATAGTTGTTTTGTACAATTATTTTACTGCTTGCCGATTGATGCCAGATACTTGTCTGCATCAAGGGCTGCCATGCAGCCTGTTGCCGCACTGGTGACCGCCTGACGGTAGATTTGATCCTGTACATCGCCTGCTGCAAATACACCGGAAATGCTGGTCGCTGTCGCGTTACCAGTTGCGCCGCCACGGGTCGTGATGTAGCCGTTATCCATTTCCAGTTGCCCGGCAAAGATATCGGTATTCGGTTTGTGACCAATGGCGATGAATACTCCGGTAAGTGGAAGATCCTGTTTTTCGCCGCTCTGCACATTTTTGATGCGCATGCCGGTGACACCGCTGGCATCGCCCAGTACTTCGTCGAGCGTGCTGTTCAGTTGTAAGGTAATTTTACCAATAGCCACTTTTTCCATCAGATGATCAATCATGATGCGTTCTGCGCGGAAAGTGTCGCGACGATGTACCAGCGTGACATGACGGGCAATGTTGGACAGATACATGGCTTCTTCGACTGCCGTGTTGCCGCCGCCGATGACAGCGACATCCTGACCGCGATAGAAAAATCCGTCGCAGGTTGCACAGCCTGACACGCCGCGTCCCATGAAGGCCGTTTCAGAAGGCAAGCCCAGATATTGCGCGGATGCCCCGGTGCAGATGATCAGTGCATCGCAACTGTAGCTGCCGGCGTCACCGATCAGCAGAAATGGTTTTTGTTGCAGCTTGACGGTGTGAATGTGATCGGAAATCATTTGCGTATTGAAACGCTCGGCGTGCTGCTGAAAACGCGCCATCAGTTCAGGGCCCTGTACGCCCATGACATCGGCAGGCCAGTTATCGACTTCAGTGGTGGTCATCAACTGCCCGCCTTGCGCTATCCCCGTAATCAGTACAGGGTTGAGGTTCGCGCGCGCGGCATAAATGGCAGCGCTATAGCCGGCAGGGCCGGAGCCGAGAATAATAAGATTGTGATGTTGGTTGGTCATGAGGAAACTTTCTGCAATAGTTGAGCTGATTATTCAGCAATAGGCGAAATTTACCAGTAATTACCGTTCTCTGTCGAGCATCGGTTAAAATCAGCAGTATGAAACTATTTATTTGTTATGTGATTGCGGGTGTACTTTGCGGCTCCGCTGTTGCGACAGAATTGCCGGGAATCCCCGTTTTTATTGATGAAATGGTCGAAAAGCATCATTTTGACCGGACTGAATTGACGACTTTATTTGCACAGGCAAATGATAAACCTCAAATTATTGAGGCCATTTCGCGTCCTGCCACGCTCAAGCCCTGGCCGGAATATCGTGCCGCCATCGTTAATCCAAGCCGGATCTGTCAGGGCTTGCAGTTCTGGAAAAAATATCGTAGCAGTTTGCGTCAAGCTGAAAAGCAATATGGCGTACCGCAACCGATTATTGTCGCGCTGATTGGTGTGGAGACATTCTACGGTCAGAATATGGGAAGCTTTCGCACCATTGATGCGTTGACAACACTGGCATTCGATTACCCGCGCCGGGCGGACTTTTTTCGCGATGAACTTGAAAATTATCTGTTGCTGGCGCGGGAGCAGCATTATCCCTATCTTGAAATCAAGAGTTCTTATGCCGGGGCGCTGGGCATACCGCAATTCATGCCGAGCAGTTATCGCAAGTATGCGGTCGATTACAACGGCAATCACCGGGTTGACTTGCTGAACGAGCCTGCTGACGCAATCGGCAGCGTGGGGAATTATCTGAAAAGCTATGGCTGGATTCGAGGCGGGATGATCGCTGTGCGCGTTCAGGCTGAGGATCACTGCTGCGACAATAATACTGTCCGCAGTCTTGCTGACTGGGCGGCGCTGGGTGTGGTGCCCTACGTGAAAATCAGACAGCATGCGCCATCGCGGCTGCTGACTTACACGCTGGCTGACGAAAAAGAATACTGGTTGGGCTTCAATAATTTCGATGTAATCACACGCTACAACAACAGTGATTATTATGCGATGTCGGTTTTTCAGCTTGCCGAAGCATTAAAAACAGCGCATAAACCCGTCTTGAAACCCGCACATAAATCAACGCGAAAAATGTTACACCAGCACTTGCATAAAACCGGGAAGACGGCAGGTGAATGCGTTTAACCTGTATGGCGTATTCAGATGTTGAAAAAGCAACGACAAAACACTGCTGGCTTGAATACTTTGGCGTTAATTAAATTACAAAAAAAACTGCAACCGTCTGAGATTGCGGATTCTGTTACAATCTGCCTAATGCGAGTAACGGGTAGAAGGCTATACTGATTTTTAACTTCAATTGCTAATTGCTGTTTTACGTGTAAATCAGCTAATCTTTTTTACCAGCATCCTATTTAAATTATTTCAAGGAACTTGAGTATGCCAAGCTTAGAAACCGTGAGCGCGTTAGAGCGTCGCCTGAACGCAACTATTCCCCAGCAAGCCCTTCGCGGGCAGGTGACTAATCGTTTGAAACATATCGGTCGTACGGCAAAGCTCGCCGGATTCCGCCCGGGTAAAATTCCGGCAAAAGTGCTCGAACAGCATTATGGTATGGAAGCGCGTCAGGAAGTATTGGGCCAGGCTTTGCAACAGTCCTTTGCTGAAGCCGTGCAGGCTCAAAAGTTGCAGGTCGCAGGCGATCCTGAATTCACCGTCAAAACCCATGACTGGAATGCCGATGAGATTGAATACAGTGCGACTTTTGAGGTTTATCCGGAAGTCGTATTGGGTGATGTCGCGCTTGAGTTGATTGAACGCACGACTTATGAATTGAGTCAGGCCGATCTGGATAACACCATCGCGACACTGCGTAAACAGCGTGCAAGCTATCTGTCCGTTGACCGTGCAGCGCAAATCGACGATAAGGTCATGATTGATTTTACCGGTACGCTGGATGGCGTCGTGTTCCCGGGCGGTGAGGCAAAAGACTATCCGGTTGAACTGGGTTCCAAACGTATGCTGCCGGAGTTTGAGGCTGCAATCGTTGGCATGGAAGCCGGCGATACAAAATCCTTTGAGATGACTTTTCCGGAAAATTACCATGGCAAGGAAATTGCCGGCAAGCTGGTCAATTTTTCCATTACCCTGAACCGCGTTGAAGGTCAGGTATTGCCCGAAGTGGATGCTGAATTTGCAATATCGGTTGGCATTGCAGATGGTGACGTAAGCCGGCTGGAAGAGGAAATCCGCAGTAATCTGTTGCGTGAAGTGGTGCGCCGCCTTAAAGGCCGTAACAAGGATGCCGTGATGGAGGTTTTGCTGAAAGTCGCCCAGTTTGAATTGCCCAAGGCCCTGGTGCAATGGGAGTCTCAGCGTCAGATGGAGCAAACTGCAAAGGACATGCAAGAGCGCGGTGTGGATATGAAGGGGATGCAACTGCCCGCAGATTTATTCCGTGAGCGTGCCGAAAAGCGCGTAAGACTGGGCTTGATCCTGGCGGATTTGGTATCGAAATACGACTTGCAGGCTGAACCTGAAAAAGTTCGCGCGCTGATTGAAGATTACGCACAAAGTTTTGAGCATCCTGAAGAAGTGATCAGCTGGTACTACGCTGAACCTGCGCGCTACAGGGAAATTGAAAGCCTGGTGCTCGAAGAAAATGTCGTTGAATGGGTCTTGTCGCGTGCGCAAGTGTCTGACAAGGAACTGGCATTCGCTGAATTAATGGGGAACTGACATGCATTTCGACGAAATGTACGGACAAAGGATAGAGACACAGAGTATCGGCATGATCCCGATGGTGGTTGAAACCAGCGGGAGAGGAGAGCGGGCTTATGACATATATTCCCGCCTGCTCAAGGAACGTGTGGTGTTTCTGGTGGGTGAAGTCAACGATCACAGTGCGAATCTGATTGTCGCGCAGATGCTGTTTCTGGAATCTGAAAATCCGGATAAGGACATTTATCTGTACATCAATTCGCCTGGCGGTTCGGTGACAGCAGGAATGGCGATTTACGACACCATGCAGTTTATCAAGCCTGCGGTGAGTACCTTGTGCATCGGTCAGGCGGCCAGTATGGGGGCTTTTTTGCTGACTGCCGGCGAAAAGGGTAAACGTTTTTGCCTGCCCAATGCTCGCGTCATGATTCATCAACCTTTGGGCGGCTTTCGGGGCCAGGCGTCGGATATTGAAATTCATGCACGCGAGATATTGTATTTAAAGCAAAAACTCAACGAAATGCTGGCGCATCACACAGGTCAGACGGTCGCGGCAATTGAGCGCGACACCGATCGCGATAATTTCCTGAGTGCTGCGGATGCGGTAGCTTATGGGCTGGTTGATCAGGTGATGGAAAAGCGTGTTTAACGATATGGAGAATTAGCATGGCTATCGATAAGAAAACAGGCGAAAAGTTGCTGTACTGTTCATTCTGCGGCAAGAGCCAGCATGAAGTGAAGAAGTTGATCGCAGGACCATCAGTATTCGTGTGTGACGAGTGCATCACCTTGTGCAACGATATCATGCGCGAAGAAATTCAAGGTGAAATCATCAAAGGTGATAAGAGCGAATTGCCTGTCCCCAAGGACATTTGCGCAACGCTGGATGAATATGTGATTGGTCAGGAGCGCGCCAAGCGCATCCTGTCCGTCGCGGTGTATAACCACTACAAACGACTCAAATGCAATACCGATGATGGCGTTGAACTGTCCAAGAGCAATATTCTCCTGGTAGGCCCTACCGGCTGCGGAAAAACGCTGCTGGCGCAGACTTTGGCGCGCATGCTGGATGTGCCGTTTGTCATGGCCGATGCAACCACACTGACTGAAGCGGGTTATGTGGGCGAGGATGTCGAAAATATTATACAGAAGCTGTTGCAAGCTTGTGATTACAATGTGGAAAAAGCGCAGCGCGGCATCGTTTATGTAGATGAAATCGATAAAATATCCAGAAAATCGGACAATCCGTCGATTACCCGCGATGTGTCCGGTGAAGGCGTGCAGCAGGCATTATTGAAATTGATCGAGGGTACCAGGGCATCGATTCCACCGCAAGGCGGACGCAAACATCCAAATACCGAATTTCTGCAAGTTGACACCACGAATATTCTGTTCATCTGCGGCGGTGCCTTCGATGGCCTGGAAAAAGTCATACGCAATCGTTCGGAAAAAGCGGGTATCGGTTTTGGCGCGACCATCAGTTCCAAGGATGATCGTAAAACTGGTGAAACCTTGCGTGAAGTCGAGCCTGAAGATCTGGTCAAGTTTGGTTTGATTCCCGAGTTTGTCGGTCGACTGCCTGTGATCGCCACGCTTGAGGAACTGGATGAAGCTGCGATGATGCAAATTCTTACCCAACCCAAGAACGCGTTGACCAAACAGTATAAAAAGCTGTTTGACATGGAAGGCGTAGAACTTGAGTTTCGTCAGGATGCCTTGCTTGCAGTTGCCAAGAAAGCCTTGGGACGTAAGACCGGTGCGCGTGGTTTGCGCTCGATTCTTGAGCAGGCATTGCTTGATGTGATGTTTGATTTGCCGTCTATGAGTAATGTCAGCAAGGTTGTGCTGGATGACTCCGGTGTGGATGGTGAAATAAAACCCATTATTGTTTATGCAGAAACACCTATTGCTGCCTGATCTATAGTGTTTTGTGAAACCTCAATAAATCTTACCGGCTTATTGAGGTTATCTTGTCATCAACTGGGATTGAATTCGTTTAATTCATCCCCATTTAGCAATCCTGACAACGAAGATAGGTTATTGCCATGTCTGAACAAGATACCCAAATAGAATTGTATCCACTCCTTCCTTTGCGCGATGTGGTGGTATTCCCGCACATGGTCATTCCATTGTTTGTCGGTCGGGCAAAGTCGATTAAAGCATTGGAACTGGCGATGGAAGCAGGTAAATCCATCGTGCTGGTCGCACAGAAAACTGCCTCAAAAGACGATCCGGGCACGGATGACTTATTCACAATCGGCAGTATGGCGACTGTGTTGCAAATGCTTAAACTGCCCGATGGCACAGTCAAGGTGCTGGTTGAAGGAACGCAGCGCGTCAATGTGTTGCGTGTCGATGACATCGACAGCCATTTCGTTGGCGAAGTTGAAGTTATCCCCTCGGTCGAGGGTGACAGCAGTGAAACCGAAGCGATGCGTCGTACGCTGATTGCCCAGTTTGAACAGTTCGTCAAACTGAATAAAAAAATCCCGCCTGAAATTCTCTCTTCACTGGCCGGAATTGATGATGCCGGTCGTCTGGCTGATATTATTGCCGCGCATTTGCCGCTTAAACTGGAGCAAAAACAGGAAGTGCTGGAAATTTCAGAAGTCCGGAAACGCCTCGAACATTTGCTGGGTTTGCTGGAAGGTGAAATCGATATTCTTCAGGTCGAGAAACGCATCCGCGGCCGCGTCAAACGCCAGATGGAAAAAAGTCAGCGCGAATATTATCTGAATGAGCAGGTTAAAGCCATTCAGAAAGAGCTTGGTGAAGAAGAAGACGGCGCTGATTTTGAGGTGCTGGATAAAAAAATAAAAGCTGCGGGCATGCCGAAAGAGGCGCGTGGCAAGGCCGAGGCTGAATTAAAAAAATTACGCATGATGTCGCCGATGTCAGCGGAAGCGACGGTGGTACGCAACTATATCGACGTGCTGATCGGCTTGCCGTGGAAAAAGAAAACCAAAATCAGCGCTGATCTCAAACAGGCCGAAGTGGTGCTGGAAGAAGATCACTACGGTCTGGATAAGGTTAAAGAACGCATTCTGGAATATCTGGCCGTACAACAACGCGTCGACAAACTCAAAGCGCCGATACTGTGTCTGGTCGGTCCTCCGGGCGTTGGTAAAACTTCGCTGGGTCAGTCCATTGCCCGCGCCACCAATCGCAAGTTTGTGCGTATGTCTTTGGGCGGTGTGCGTGATGAATCAGAGATTCGGGGTCATCGCCGTACCTATATCGGCTCCATGCCAGGTAAGATTTTGCAGAATATGAGCAAGGTCGCGGTCAAGAACCCGCTGTTTTTGCTGGATGAAGTGGATAAAATGGGTCAGGATATGCGCGGCGATCCCTCTGCCGCGTTGCTCGAAGTGCTCGATCCTGAGCAAAACAGCACTTTCGTCGATCATTACGTCGAAGTTGAATATGATTTGTCCGATGTGATGTTTGTTGCTACGGCCAATACCTTAAACATTCCGGATGCCTTGATGGACCGCATGGAAATCATTCATGTGTCCAGCTATATGGAAGAAGAGAAGATTAATATTGCCACCCGTTATCTGGTGCCGAAGGCGATCAAAAACAACGGGCTGAAAGAGGAAGAAATCACCATTGCCGAGACAGCCTTGCGCGACATCGTGCGTTATTACGTCAGGGAAGCGGGGGTACGAGGCTTGGAGCGTGAAATTTCCAAGGTTTGCCGTAAAGTAGTGAAAGCGTTGCTGCTTAAAACCCGCGATACTAAAGTTGTCGTCAATTCGCGTAATCTTGACAAGTATCTCGGTGTACGTCGTTATTCCTACGGGGTCGCTGAAAAGCACAATCAGGTAGGGCAAGTAACCGGACTTGCATGGACTGAAGTTGGTGGTGAACTGCTGACGATTGAAACCGTGGTGTTGCCTGGCAAGGGTAAAACCACCACTACCGGCAAGTTGGGCGAAGTCATGCAGGAGTCGATTCAGGCCGCGCTGAGTGTAGTGCGCAGTCGCACCAAACGTCTGGGAATTGAAGACGACTTCTATCAGAAAACCGATTTGCACATTCACTTACCTGAAGGGGCGATTCCGAAGGACGGGCCAAGTGCCGGTGTGGGTATGTGCACGGCAATCGTCTCAGCGCTGACAGGAATTCCGGTCCGTGCGGATGTTGCCATGACAGGTGAAATTACTTTGCGGGGTGAGGTGTTGCCGATCGGTGGACTGAAAGAAAAACTGATTGCTGCGCAGCGGGGCGGTATAAAGACGGTATTGATTCCTGAAGAAAACGTCAAGGATCTGGCTGAAATTTCAGATAATGTCAAAAACAAGCTGGATATCCATCCTGTCAGGTGGATAGAGCAGGTGCTTGATATGGCTCTGGAACGCAAGCCTGTGCCGCGCGAGGATGCAGAGCTTGCCGCACCGGTAGATATCACGGTAGCGCTGGATGCGACGGCTGTAGCCACCAAGCATTGATGATGTTTTATAACGTACTTGTTGAATTTATGATGAGGGCAGGGGATAAACATGAATAAATCTGATCTGGTTAATGCCATCGCAATATCTGCCGGGATTTCGAAATCCGCTGCGGGGCGTGCTTTGGACGGCGCACTTGATGCGATTAAAAATGCTTTAAAACAAGGTAATGAAGTTAGTCTGGTCGGTTTTGGTTTGTTTACCGTTGATCAGCGCGCTGAACGTTCTGGGCGTAATCCTGCCACCGGTGCGGCAATAACTATCCCTGCTGCGAAAGTTCCTAAATTTCGTGCTGGTAAAGGTTTGAAAGATGCTGTAAACTAGCGTTCTTTACAGGGTGCTTAGCTCAGCTGGTAGAGCACCGCCCTTACAAGGCGATTGTCGGCGGTTCGA
>CAIWRI010000089.1 GCA_903915035.1 uncultured Nitrosomonadales bacterium
CCTGAATGTCATAACTGCGTTTCGGGATGGATTGAAATGCACGGGCATCAATCTGCATACCGATCAATGCGGTATTGGGATAAGACAGCTTGGTATTGATGATATCGACAATGCTATCAACCCAAAGATCGTTTGCCAGCATGACTGTATTGCTGTCTGCTGTCAGTCTGACTACCTTGATATCCCAGGGGCCCGTACCGGTCAGCGGGAAACTATAGGCGCGGTCATAACGTGATGAGGCTTTCCCGCTGAATGCATCATCGAGCATCTGCACAAAACCGCCGCCATTGGTCTGTATCCATATTTGGAATGCAACCGAGGTCGGATTGACGTTCCCACTACTATCCTGGGTAAAAAGCGCGGGCGTATAAAGAATTACCCGCACCGAATTGGCATTCGCATCAGTGATTGTGCGGACAACAGGTGCGGCTACAGTGATTTTAACACCCACCGGGGTGGTTGACTCGACATCCGATCCTGATGGAATATATTGCTGATGCTGTGTACCGTACGCCTGATAGACCGATAAATTCAGGAAGTTATAAGACCCGTCAGCATTTTGCACCGGGGTATCATTCAAAAATACCGATTGCAATCCGTTCACTAGACCGACAATCTGCCCCTCACTGATTGCGTCGAGGATAAATCCGGTATCGTAGGAAAATAGCGTATCCGATGCGACAACAGGGGTAGATCCACCTCCGCCACCTTTAGAGCCTGTAATTAAATAGGTCATATCAGCCTGCCGCGTTTGTCAGGGTTGAATTCCAGCCGGTGCCTGATCCTGGTGTCGTCACAGCAATCGCAGATGTCATCTGGTTCGGTATCACGCCGGCTGAAATCATCTGTGAGCCTACCCGCATCCGACCGTAACAGACCGGCACGCAACTGCCCTGAGCCGTGGTATTGACAGCGCCATTGAATAAATAACTTTGTCCACTAACTGACGCGGCAGGCGGGGCGGGCGGCTTGAATAACAACTGGGATATGCCGCCTAACACCAATGACGATCCGATTCCTGACATGCCGGATGCGAAGGCCCCGGCCATTCCCGCTGACATTCCTTCCCCCACCAAAAAAGAAGCTGCGCCCATCGACGCCCATATCAATAACGCGCCTACGATAACCATCCCCAGGCCGCTTTTGCTGCCGGAAATAACCGGCTGGATGCGGATGACGCGACTGCCGGTAATCCGATCAATGCTTTCTTTAGCCAGATTTTCTTTATCAGCCCAGACACGAAATCCGGCATGATGATCCAGTAGCGCCCGTTCAAACCCCTTGATTTGGATACAGAGGGCGCGTACCGCCTCACGTGGACTGCCAACGGCCAGCTCAAACCGGCGGCCAAATCGCTTGCCTAAAAATCCGCCTAAAATTATCGGTGTCATCGTTTCATGTCCTTGTGTCTGAGTGCGTGAGAGGTATGCTTCAGGTAATAGCCGCCGTACACATCTTGAGCGGATAGGCGCTTTGTCAGGTGGTGTAGGATGAGGTTGTCACCCAGATAGACCGCGCAATGATTAGGTACTGAACCCGTTATCTGCATCAGGATGGCATCGCCATAGCGCAAGTCTTCCAGGGCGATTTTTTCAAATCCTGCCGCCCTGAACCCGTCGAGAAAAAGATTTTCACCGCGATCCCACCAGCCAAAGCTGCTCCGCTCAAAATCAGGAAGTTCAATTCCCCGCTCTGCATACCAGTCGCGCCCCAGCGCATAACAATCGAGCACGCCATAAGAAAACTCACGGCCCAACAGCGGCGCACGGTAGCCTGTGGGGTGCGTTAAAGTATGTGAGCCAGTCTGCGGGTTAACGATCAACCAGGGGAGCTGTGATGCTTCAAGCCCCACCAGATCCGCCTGAGACGGTGCCGGGTTTGCAAAGGGATGTGAATGCACGATAGTCTGCACCTCACCCGCATCCTCAGCCTCTGCAAAGTCCTGTGGACAAAGGATAAAGTTTTCGAACGGCGATTCGGCCAGATTTTTGCATGGGATATACGTATTATTGACGATTAATCCGCAGCACTCGCGGGGAGATTCAGCCAGCGCATGCGCAAGGATTTCAGCCATGAGATCATCAGTAATCATTGCACCCTCCCTACGCCCGGGAATCCACCATAAGGCAAAGTTGCAGCAATGCCAAACCGCAGCTTGCAGCTGGTTAATCGCTTACCGCAGGTATCCAGTGCGGCATTTGTTGCCACGTCTGATGCGGTAAAGTACGTTGCACCGGTATAGCCACACTCAGCACCACGATATTTCCAGATGCATACGTTTTGAATAAATTGTCGCGCCGGAAGCAAAATACCCGGTAAATCGAAACTACTAGCCAGTTCAAATTCAAGGTATGTGTTGTTTTCTGCACTTTTGCGATCAATGATCCATATTTCATCGGGAAAGAATTGCGATGGATCAGCCGTCGTATTGAGTCCGCCAGCAAAATTCACCGCATCGAGAAATTTCGTCAGTGTCTTTTTGCGCGTGACCTTTGCGCCCAGTAAATTTAGATATTGCGCAGCGAGTGCGCCAAACATGCCATCGACGTTAGACACCTTTACCGTAGGGCGTGGCAGCTGCCCTTTGCCTGACCATTCAAAGCCCGTTGCCTGTATCGGTAATGGCGTATAGCTCACGCCTTGCCATACGATAGGCTGTGAGGTCTGCGATACAGCGGCGCAAAAATGCAGCACGGAAGCCGCCCCCAGCGCAGTCGCATCAAGTTGATACAACTCAATCTCCCCTGATGTTGCCAGGGCCTGAATATCTGCTCTTAATGTCATGCGGGGACCTCTTCAAAAGTACAGGAAATACTAGCTAACGGCCCCGTCTGCGGGGTACGCGTCCAGCCGTTTGGCAGGCTACATATCCATAATCCGGCAACACCGGTAGGCGGCGTCCAGTTAAATGCCAGGCAGCCGCCTTGCGCGACTAGAAATGCTTCGATTGCATCGCAATCGGTCTGACTACGATTATTAAACAGCACCGTCCATTTTCGCAGCAGCGTATTCAGACCATCGGCAGCGCGCTGTGAATAGCCATCACCAAATTTAGCAGTCAACACACGCGGGATGACCTGCATGGCTGAGCCGTAATTCGGGGCGTAGGTAAAGGTTGCAGTCATGATTATGCCGCCTTAGCTGCGAGTAATCCGCCCTGACGCTGCTCCTGGATGATCGTTGATCGAACGACCTGAGCAACGTTATTCGCAAGCTGAGAAAGCGAAGTTGAGCTGGAGCCAGGCGCAGTGCCATTTTGCGTACTGGTGCCACTTGCGGTATTCATGATGATGTTGATGTTGACATCCCCTGTTGCGGAACCTCCTGAAGTTGCGCCGGATGCCCCGGTCAGACTGACAGGGATAGTGCGGCCGTCTGGCAACGGAACAAACGCTTCAGGTGTGCGGCCTTCACCGAAAAGGGTTAGCTGCGGGCTGTTTGCCACGCCACCATTTGCATACGCTTTGAGCGGCAGCAGTCCGGCGGAAGTCATGATTCTGCCATTGGTAAATGCATACGGATATGCTGCGGCAAAATCGTAACCGCCTGAGGTTGCAACTGTCGGTGCGGCAGCGGACGGCGAACTAAACATGCCGCCGATGGCGTTGCTTAACGGCCCAGTAATGCTCTTCTGGATCGCGATGCGAATCAGGTCACCGATAATGGAATTTGCCATGGACGTAAAGCTCAACTTGCCCATTTGAACAAACTTTACCAGCGCATCCTCCATACCCTTAAAAGAGCTGCTAACTAACGAGCCTACTGTTGCATAGGTATTAGCCACTGTGTCGGCGTAATTCTTGATTGCATCATCCGCACCGAGCCACATATCTGATTCCTGTGATTTTTTATCAGCGGCATATTTCTTGTATAACGCTAACTCTTGTGCGAGACTCGATTGTGTCAGTGCCACCTGATCGTCGTATTGCTTTTTCAGATCCGTATTATTAAAATTTCCACCTGCTGAATTATCGTTTTTGAATTTCTCGCTAGACTGCGATTGCGCATCATATTTATCGGTAATTGCATTGGTGGCCGACGTCTGCGCTCTTGCGCTGTTGCCTTGCCCCATACTATTCAGGTCGCGCTGATATTTTGTAGATACCGTCTCTATATACTGCGCAGCTGCTATTTGTGCGTCCTGATAGGCATGGGTGATTTTAGCGAGCGCCGCAGTTTCCTGAATTCCGGCCACATCCGACGCGGTTTTGGCGGTTTCTTTGCTTTTTGCCAGTTGCTCAGTCAACTTGGTAATTTCAGTCGCATTCTTTTTTGCATCTGATACAGCCGCCGCACCTGTAAATTGCTGTGCGCGTCTCCGTGCGATTTCCTTTGTGAGCGCATCCTCCTGCGCAGCTTCGATCATGGCGATGAATTGTTTTTTAGTCGCTGTATAGTCCGATTCACTGACCAAGCCAGCCGTGCGTGACGCGTCAAGTATTTTTTCACCGCTGGTATAAGCTAAAACTTTATCTGCCTCAGCCTTTTTGTAATTTTCAAGGTCTGATAGAAGTTGTGCATTATTGTCACGGCTGGTCATGTCGCGTGCTTGTTTCGGTGTGTGCGCTTTGGTAATCGCTTCGTCCATCGCTGCCACAGCATTTTTTGCAACAAGCGGATCGTTGGGATTGATTGCCGAAATCTTTGCCACCTCGGCATGATATTCTTTTAATGCTGTAGTCAACTCCCCTTGTGAATTTCTTTGTAGTTGCGTCGTTGTCAGATTGATCATTTGCGCGGCGTGCTCAGCCTCGCTGGTAGCCCTGGTCTTTGCTCCTTCCGCATCCGCTTTGCTTTTTTCTTTATCAAGCTCCGAATATGCCGCAGACAATGAGTTTACAAGCTCCTTTCTTTCATCAAGAATGACGAGCTCATTCGCGTCACCCTTGGCTTTATGCGTGCTATCAAAACTTGCCAGCGCACTTTGTGCATCCTGAACATTATATTGCGCACCCTTTTTACCCCAGTCTCCAACGGCACTTATTGCGCCATTGATACTGTCTTTTATTGCGTTCCATCCGCGCTCTACATAACCTAAGTTCGTCACTATTTCAGCAGACCTGTCTTTCAGCGATTTAGCAAATTCATCGGTAGCCAATGCGGACGCTTCTTTTACTTGCCCTTCTTTTTCCAGTGCGGAGATTTGCTCATAGACAGCCAGCGTCAGAAAATGGTATTGATCATCCAGTTTCAGGGTTGCATTCGAAATGGCACTTGATGATCTGGCACTGGCCCCTGTGGATTCCACAGCCAGAGATTCAAATTGTTTGATTGTCGCATCTACTGATACGCCGGTCGCGCGCTCCATTGAAACGGCAGCAGTAGAAATTAAACCGATTTGGTCGCTGGTAAATTTACCACTACCAGCCAATTCCTCGACCGCTTTTTTGGCCTCGCCTAAACTGCCGCCTGAAGCTGTTGCTGCATGCGCCAATACATCAAGAGAACCGCTCGTTGCACCGGCATAGTTTCCAGTCATGATCAGCGCATTGTCCATCGCCTCTTGCTCTAAAATCCCTTTTTCAAACGCAACTACCATGCCTAGCGTTGCACCGGCTACTGCGGCAATCGCAAGACCAACGGGGCTCAGAATTACAGGCATGAGACCCATAGCGTTTGCCATGATCGATGCGCTACCGGCCATGCGCGTGAAGTTACCAACCGACGCTTCACGCATCAAAGTGAGCGATTCACGCACGACAGTTGAGTTAGCTTTAACGCCTTCAGCGCCTTTTGCTGCGGCATCAGCATTTTTCAGGTAGGCATCATTGACGACATAGATTTGTTCAGCGGCTTGTTTTTGGGCATCAGCTGATTCTAAAATTTTTTGTTTATAGGCGGCGGTAATATCGGCGCTTTTTTGCAGGCGTGCAGCTAACTCGGCCTCACTAATACCCAGCGCTTCAGCCGTTGTTTTTGCACGCTGTGTTGAGTCGCTTAAGCCACCAATTGCTGCCGCCGATTCTTTCACCGCGCCAATAAGCTGGTCGCCGTTGGCGGTGATGCGAATACCAAAAGTAAGATCGTCAGCCATTATTCGTTGCTCATTGATCGTTCATTAAAAAGGGTAAGCGCTTCGTTTTGCATCGCCTGCAGCCCGTCAAATACCACCGGCCATTCGCTACGCTTGATGCCGGACATCCGTAATGCCGATTCAACCTCACCCCAGTTCATGCCGATGCGGACGAGATCGCGGGCTACCACAACATGCCACTGGCTCCATGTTGCAATGAAGATGCTCAGCGTTGTCCAGTTAAAGCTATAAACCGGCAGAGGGTCGTCTGAGTCAATCTCGCCAGCATCCTCTTGCACCAGACCGAATGCCGCCAGCGCCGCATCCGTTTCATCCCGTCCTGCGCCGCCACCTATCCAGCGACGGGCAGCGGCGCGGAGTTTCCCAGGCGAACTCCACTGCGTATCTCACGTACGGCATTCCATAAACCGGCAGACAGTTCAGCGCCGCGAGGACCTGTCACCTGTGCGGCCAGTGCATCAACGGTAAAGGGAACCGGGGTGCCGCTGGTATCAGCCGGACCATCCCAGCCTACGACCAGTTTTGCAAAACGGGATGAGTTGTCCTTCAGTATTTCTATCATCGTCACTTCAGTCGTGCCATCCGTGACAGATCCAACTGATAATGCTGCAAACTCAGCCGCTGAAAGCACGCGGAATTTTGCATCAAATTGATATTCGACAAAGGTTCCACCATCTGCGGGCAGCTTTACAACAACCGGCCAGTCTACGGTTGGATTAGTATCTATGACGAATAACGGCTTTTGTTCCATTGCGACTCCCTGGATGATTTAATATGAGTGAGCATTCATTGCCTACCGAGACCGCATGTTCACACGTGCGCGGGGCGCTGGCGATATGGAAAGGCTTCAGTGCCAAAGAAAAAGCCCCGTAAAAACGGGGCCTTGAGCTATTGCGTGATTCGGTTTATCAGATTAGAGCGACACAATGCGCCACTCATCATTGCCAACCGTCGGTGCGGCGTTAATATCGTAGCTGATGACGCGACGACCGTTAAGCGTATCCTTGATCGGGTTTTTGAGCTGACAGGCTGGCAGATGTGTGAGCAGCTTATAACCGGCCACAGTGCCGTGCAGCAGGCCGATACCTTGCGTCGCCCCTGATCTTACGAGGGCCATATTTGCCAACTCTTGAGCCGCCGTTAAATCCAACGTACATTTAGCGTTTACATCGCGATCAGTGATATCAACGGACTCGCCACCCAGTAATTCCATGAAGTTCAGCGCATTACCTAGCGTGACCTCCAGCCCTTTTGATGTATAGGTTGTCCCGCCTGCCAAAGCACCGGCAGCGTAGGTGCAACCGATAGTCAGCAAGCCACTATTGACGGTATTGATCGGCAACGGTGCTTTCCAGCTGGTCAGGGTAAGCGCCGGCGTAGCTACAGCCGTTTCACCGCCATCCAAGCCGGTGAATTTAATGCCAATAATCGGCACATCACCATAACCCATCTTAAAGCTGGTAATGTCGCAACGCATGCCGAGCACTTTTTTCATCAGGCCGTCATCGTAGTAATACATGGTTGCTGATTCCAGCGCTGTTGAAATTGGCGTGTAATCTACGCGAGATGATGCGGTAATTACCTCAGCAAAGGCGCAGGCGCGTAAAACTCGTCCCCACATCGGTGCCGTACCGGCTGCACCGGATCCGGAGAGCGCCAGTTCAAATGTGCCTGAGACAAACGCGGTGCCGAGCATATCCAGCCCTTTACCAAAATACGGGCGTACCTCGGGCATATTCACATATTTGATGTCCAGCGGCTTGCAGGTAAACTTACGCAGCAGCATGGCATCGGTTGCGGCGGCAGGAACCGCATCGGTACCGGATGTCGTTTCAACCTTAATTAATACAGCAGTATTGCGTACATAACGTGACATCTGGTTACTCCTGGGTGTTCGTGGTTAAAGCAGGTTCGGGAATGGCTTCTGCGACAGGTTCAGCTACTGATACGCTATCCGTCACACCCGATTCATCTATTTTTGTTAGCGCGCCTGCTGCATCGCGCATATAACTGCCGCCTGCCTGGGGCGCTATTTCTGGCGTATCCATCATCAGAAATTCCTTTCGTAATATCCAGTTATAAATTCAAGTTGCCACCATGTTGTAATGACGTCCAGCTGTAAAATACGCCCGCCGCCATACTGCACGGGGTCATATCCTGTGCCGGGAGAAAATCCCATCAATGCTTGTATTACCTTACTTCGCGCCGTTTCCAGCGCGCCATTCACTGCATCGCCACGCTGATCCCGAAAGTTTTTAACGGCTAGAATCACCCCGAAACGTTCAATCACATGTTGCTCTACATTCAACCCCATTAAATCATTGGGCTTAGCCACGTCTGCCAGCGGGATCACATAAGCTGCCGTAATCCAGTTTTTTAAATCCTCATGCGCCGCTGCAAAATTAGCTGCGCCCGATACGCGGTTAAAAACAGCGACGCCGGCTACCTGTATCGCAATAAGTTGATTAATAACGGGTTGAGATAACATGGTTTATAAGTGGTAAGGCGGTTTGTTATAGTCACGTAACTGGCACTGCGCAAACACAGGACGATTCGGGTTCATGCTGACAGCACTGGTGCCGTCCGCTGCATTATTCAGCGGATCAAGCCCAAGCGATGCCACGCCAGTGACAACCAACTTGAGATAAGCAATAGCATCGGTATAACGCTGACGCACCTGATCCGAACAGTGGACACCATACAATTCATAACGCGCAATATCACAGGCAAGCTTGATTAGTCTTGGTGGAACTGTTATCAGTGGCAAGGTAAAAACCCCGGACAAATAGCCGTCGATCTCATTGTTCGCATCCGCCAGCGCTTGCCCCAGCACATTGACATCAAGCGTGCCGGTATTTGACAGATCCGTTAAACCGGTCAGCTCCTGTAAGCCAAATCGGTCAATCATGTTTTGCTGGGTGGCATAAGACATTTAACGTTTTTCTCCTATGCTGTGACAGGCACCAGCGCCGCATTGCGTTCAACCGCCGTGACAGGCCAGCCGGTGATTGCAGCAATGGCATCCAGGGAGGGCTTGCCGTCTTTGAGCCATTGATCGAGATTAAGCGGGTCAAGGGTAGCGATTGCGGATTTAATATCTGTTAAACGAACCTCTGGATCTATCGGCGCACCGAAAGCATCCTTAGCCTGGACAAATTTACCGGTGTCAGAAACTACCGCCAGAATTAATAGGGGCGCAGCTTGTTCATCAGTCAGATTAACCGTACCACCCACTTCAATACGCTGATTGTCATGAACCAGCTGCTGCAATACGTTATAGACTTTTTGCATGATTTTTCCTGTATGAGACGATGGTTGTGACGCCACCGTCCTTGATCTTCAGTTTAGGCAACCACGTTCTGGAAGTAGTATCCGGCATCCTGTGAAGCAATCACTTCCTGCACGCTCTCACCGCAACGCACCCGCACGCCGCCGCGCAGACCCGTTTTAGGCTCAGGAAAATCACCGGCAATCTTGGTACCCCATTGCCCTGTCCAACCAAAGGTCGGCTGTTCCATTTGCGCGGCCAGTTGGTCGATATGCAGCAGTGAGGCATTCTTTCCCCAGGCGCGGGTATAAACCGGCGTCTGTCCCTTTTTGGCGGTATTGTAAAACGCACGCCCTACCAGGATGGATTGCAGTTCAAGCAGTTCAGCAACCTGATCGATTGCTGCATAACCGCCCAACTGCGCACTTTTGCCGATTGCCTGTACGATCTTTGGATGCTGGCGCAACATCGTCCAGGCCTGCTGACCGATGACCAGTACATTCGGGCGTAC
Organism: uncultured Nitrosomonadales bacterium; assembly: GCA_903915035.1. Taxonomy (GTDB): domain Bacteria; phylum Pseudomonadota; class Gammaproteobacteria; order Burkholderiales; family Gallionellaceae; genus Gallionella. The sequence goes on from CAIWRI010000089.1 coordinate 9,814, forward strand.
CAGTGGCACGTCCAGCGCCTGCACAATCGCATTCAGCGGATTTGAGTTGACCTGATCTGACCACTGACTGGTGCCAGACAAGGTTGACTGGTTGGTGCCGGAATAATTGGCCGCGTTAAACACCTTGCCGGCAACACGAACTTCTCGGTCGAGCTGAATCAATCCGGTGAGCATCATGGTTGAGAGTTGCAGCGGATTGACCGGGCCGCCAGTGGAAGGCTTAGGCATTGACTCCCAGGCCTGAACTTCATCGTTTGGCACCAGGTCATCCAGGCCGTAATCGACACACTCAACGTTTACCAGCGTACCGCCGAAATCCACCATATTGGGTTCGGACTTACGACCCATCTGTGTATTGGGTACCGTATACCCTTGTGACGGCGTATAGGAAGTGTAAACAAACTTTTTAGGCACCGGAATACGCGGTAATACCTGGTCAGCGATTAGCTGCGATGCATCGTTTTTGAAGGCAATCGAAATTGCGGTCAGCTCAGGGTTGATTGGAAAAGCGGATGTGCTCATTTATAACTCCTTTGAATTTTTAGTAACTGGTAAGTGGCAAGTGGTAAGTGGCAAGTGGGTTTACTCCCTACTGCCAACTTTCTACTTACCAACTATTAGCCTTGAACCTTGCCCTGGGACAGAATGACCGCGCCGATGTCTCCAACCACCCCTGAAACAAATGCAATCCCGATGACGACGTTATTCACCCCTGCGGCGGGCGCTGCCGTGACTGCCCGGCCTGAGGCATCTGTTGTGAGCATGTCGCCCCGCGTGACAGTACCGCCGTACAGCACATCAGCCAGGCCGTGAACAATCACATCACAACGTTCACCAAGCGCAGCAGGAATATCCGTTGTGATACCCACCAGCGAATCAGTGACGGCGACCGCTTGAACGACGTGAGCATCCGCGCTGAATTTAACGATGGTGCAGGCGGCGATCACGCCATCTGCGATGTTGTTTTTTACCAGCAAAATATTAGACATGTTTTTCCTTTTTTAAGCGTTGCAGGGGTTATGCCTTGGCAGATTTCGCCATTACATGCTGCACAGCCTGGGCAGAGTTAACGATACGCCCGGCGACCGATTCAGATTCCTGAAATTCAACCGCAGCTCGTGCTATCGAAGTGGGGTCTGTTTTCGCCTCAGTCGTATCACCACCGCTCAGCTCACTAAAGTTAACGATCACAGGACCCGCCTTCAGTTGCGCCTTGTATGCGTCGATCAGCGGGGTCTTGGTATCACCTTCGCTGAATTCAACCGCTGTATCCTGTGAAGTCATGGCGTTCATCGTTGCCACTGTCACGCCTTTATGTGCAGGCAGCAGGCGGCCTTCCTTGATCAAGCCGTCAGCAAAAGCCGTGTGATCGGCATTGCGCGACGTGATGAGATGATTTTTTGCAGCTTCGAAAAAGGCGGTGTTATCCGTCTTGAGTTTTGCGTTTTCAGCTTTCAGCGTGGCAAGCTCGGCCAGTTGTTCTGCGGACATTTCGTCTCCTTGGGTTTGGGTGGGTTCGGTAAAAGCGGTTGCGGGTGCAGCGGTGCCGGTATCGGTATCGGTATCGTCATCATCCTGTTGCGCGGCTTGCTCAAGAGCAACTATGGCGTATTCAGGAATAGCTATGTTTGCAGCATCCAGGCCTTGCGTGCCGATCATAAAGTTCTTAAAAATGCGCCACAGCGAGGCGTTCTGCACATCACCATCATCGGCAAATTCAATCACGCCTTCTTCTTTTTCAGCAAAGGAGGCATCACGCAGGCCTTTAACAGCTGGCGGTTGTGCGCCTAAAAAACCGACATGACGCAGGTAATACACGCCTGGCACAGGATTACCGGGGGAGTCAGGCGAATAGAATGAGGCGCTGATCTTTTTGAAGGCACCGCGATTCACCATTTCGGCAAACGCCGGGTCTACCTGTTGCGGCTCAGCGTTCAGGCCGTCAGCGAAGGAAAGGGATCGCACCCAACCGTAAGCCGGGCCATCATTTTTTGGATGACCTACGACGATGGGCGCTTCATGTTTAGCCGGGTCGTATGCCGCAGCAGTTGCCGCAAGGTCGGTTTCAGAAAATGACAACGCAGCACCACCCATCGCGGTATGCCTGCCGGACTTGAATATCTGGATTGGTTTGGAAGTTTTGACTTGCGCCGAAACTCCGCCCTGCATTTGATTTGATTGTGTCGTTTTCATAGCCGCCATTGTGAAGATGGCGGCAGAATAGGGCGATATGGAAAGGCTTCAGTGCCGTAATGACGGGGTGAATTGCTTTTTTAGATTACGCAATACTCAGGCAAACGGCAACCAAACACGCTCAGAATGAATAATATCTATGATGCGCAATTGAAAACGCATGGCGGGACGCGCATAGAGGCCGTTAACCCCGCGTTAAAAGTTAATTGCATTTTATTTTGATACATCCATCGCACTTGTAAAAAGCAAGCCCCTTAAATCGCTTCCTGAGCAGTTTAACGCTTTTACCCGTTTATCGCGTTTTGCAGCGCAGCTTTCAGTACGGCGGATATCTCCTGGTTGTAATCATCCGGCAGGCCGCGCTCCTTATCCGGAAAAAAGGCTCGCGCCGGAATATCGCCCCACAGATGCGGGAATTCAGCCTTGGTGCCGCCGAAGTTCTGTATGGCGGCATACGGCATCAGCGTTGTCAGCATTACCGAATTACCACCGGATACGCTAGATGAAAACTGAGTGGACAGCGACTTTGATTCCCCGATCAGCGGCTTCTTTCCAGATAATACCGCGTCGCCGCGTTTGGAAAGCCCGCCATTTTTCTTGAAATTCTTTCCGGAACTGTGAAGCAGGGCACGCAACGTCGTATCCGAGTTTTCTTTCCAAGGCTCGCCATAAGGGTCTGTACTTTGCTTAAAGCGTTGCTCGGTCAGCGTCAGCAGCACCTCACCTATCGCCACCAGCGGGCCGCTCATATCCGCACCCATCGCGATCAGGCGGTTAAATGAATCCATTACGCTGCTATCTGTTATTTCAATTTTAATCATACTGACCTATACTGTGCGGGTAGCCGGGAGCAGATGCTAGTCGATAGAGGTACAGGAGCCAATGACCAGCAAAGGCGTGGGCCGAGCGCATCCTGGGAGGCGGAGTCCGTGAACCGGCTACTTTTCATATAGCAATACCCCTTGCCGCTGTTTATTCATTGTCTTGTCACTTCCCTGCATAATATTCCACATCAGGCTGCCGTCTTCATTCAATCGCACCAGCACTAACAAATCTGAATTCTGATCAAAAAGCCCGATATTGCGCTGACGGCTTCCGTTATGCCGTGCGCTGCAATTCCTCTTCAATCCGCTGGCACGCTATTAAAAAATATTCCGCGTCTATCTCACAGCCGATAAACTTACGCCCTGTTTGCATACATGCCACGCCTGTGGAGCCACTACCCATAAACGGATCCAGCACCACTTTACCCACACCGATACGCGCTGTTTCAATACACCACGCCATTAATGCTACTGGCTTTTGAGATACGTGCACTTTCTTTTTTGTGTCCGCCTTACGCGTCGCGCCCATCCAGAAATGGCGATAAATAGACCTGGCGTTTTTGCGATTCGTCCAGATAAATTCAGCATCGCAAAACATAGCAGCAGACCCTTGCCCGCAGGACTTATCCCACACCATGAAGCGTCCGCCTTCGGGTAAACGCGTTTTGTAGTGGTCTGCACCAAATAGGACAATTGCTTTTCCACCCGACGCGTTAATCCACGGCATCGGGTCAAATGGTTTATCGTCGCCGACAATAGGCTTGGAGGATGGATAACCCCCAGGAATCATCGAAGCCCCCCCCACCCCCGCCATGTATAAAGTTAATCCCATACGGCGGGTCGCTTACCAGCGCATCAGTCTTGAGCTTTCCTTGCGCCAATAGCTCGTAGCAATCACCGAGGTATAGGGTGGCGACGATCTCGCCGTTTCGGGTGAATTCTTTTTTGACTTCAATCATTTTTTATCCTAATATATTTACAAAGGTGGATGCGTTTTGGACGTTTTTCGTTGGGGTGCAGTGAAAACCGCATATCAACGCCCACCTACCCCGTTGACAAATAGAGTCCTGAATGCAAGGGCTCTATTTTTTTTCCCATGCAGTATGTCGAATACGCAATTAAAGATTTCTCCACCGATAGACTTCGACACAAGAAGAGCCTTACCGCCACCAAAAACAGCATCTCCTTGTTTCATCGTATCTGGCTCAGTCAACACTATTGACGCTTGCGCAAAATCTTGATCTACCAGCGGGCGTTGTCCGTCAGAGTCAAGCAGATGCTCGTTATAAGCATGGCGAACATTTTCAGCAGGCAGTAAAACAAGATAGCCTTTTACATTTTCCTGAGTAACTTTTTGCACTTGCTCAAAATTTTCGACAAATCCAAGCCATAGTGATTCTTTTCTTTGCTTGTCACGAATAACCTCTCTGGCGAAATTTTCCACTCCCTGTTCTGCGTTGATATAACGGTTCACATCATGAGATAACGCCCTGGTAATTGCAGGTGGATAGGTAACCAGCTTGTCCTGCACAACTTGACGCAAGGGTGTATCCACACCCGCACCAGGCGCATAATCAAACCCCTTGTCGATACCGACCGGCGCGCTCGTTTTTGGATCAACAGCATCCCATCCTTCGGGCGGCTTACCCTTGCCGTTAGCGATGGCCAGCATGTATTTTTCTTTCGTCACCGCCGACACCCAGCACAGACAACCCCATCCGCCCGGCGGAAAGTGGGTTTTAAAAAAAGGATGATCCGGCGGCAGCGTTAAGCCATCCCATAACTTATGCAGCGGGCGAGGGTGCAACACGCTGTCGTTATGGTGATACTGCCAGTACGGCATGATCTTGAGCAATTCAGGATCATTAAGCTGTTTCCAGCGCCCGGCAGCGTAGCTGGTGGCCATGTTGGTCTGGTAGATCACCTTGGTGCGCCAGGCAACACCCGCTTTCGTTCCCTCTCCCGTCCAACCTGTCCAGCCGTGCTTTGCGACTATCTGCGCAAAGTCCTTACGGAATTGCGCCAGCCCGGTTCCTTGTTCGATTGCCTTATCTACCGCGCCTCTCAGGTCATACAGCAGATCCGCGCCTTGCGCACCGGCGACGACAAACGCTCTGTCATGCGCTGCGCGCTCGATGTCATCCCACACCTCCGTCGGCAGGTTAAGCTTCTGCCGGAAGAACTCAATCTGCTCAGCGAAAGCCTGATGAATAGGCGCGTATTTGGAAGTCATTACTTGCCATCCGCCACATCCGCCATGCCAGTCAGCGCGGCCAGCTGGAACGCCTGTGCCATGATCTTGCGCAAATCGTCCAGCGGCAATTCACCATAAGCATCGGTCAGCGTAGCTTGCAGCGCTGGCAGACTATCCGCACTGGTGACCAGGTCGGTGATGTGTGCCATTACTGCATCCCAGGCAACCGTCGAATCATCATCCATCTGACTTCCCGGACTGGATGCTTGTGAATTTTCTGCAAATGCCGCCGTCAGACCCGACGCCTTGTCTGGACTAATCGTCTGGGAAATTTTTCTTTTAGTCCACTCGCCGCCGTAGGTTTCATTGATATACGCCTCAGAAGGTTCGAACCCCATATCAAAGATCGTCTTGTCACGCGTGGCCACAGCGCCCAGATCCTTCTGTTCTTCCACCTTGCGCCATACACGCGGCGGCGTCGCACCGGGAACGTTAAACTCAGTAATCCATTTAACGATCGTCCCATTCAGTGTAGCGGACAGCAAATCCGCATCAGCCTGCACCAACTCAAGACGAACCTCGTTGCGCGTAATAGCCGCACTGGCCGCTTGTCCGCCGCCACCTTTGGTCGTAGCCGATTCGCCCAGGACAGCAATCGTGATCTGGTCATCCATGTAGTGGCATAACGCCGGATAGGTGTCTACACTGCCTCCGCTGGCTTTAGCTTCCAGCAGCTCAATAATCATATCCTGAGGGATCACCACCCCCGCGCTTTGCGACAGCGCATCCAGTGCGCTCAGTAGATTCGCCTGATCAGGTGCCGACGTGCCGTTCGGATATTTACCAATCGGGGTTGGGCTGCCGAATTTATCCATCAAAGCCAACCAGAAGGAAGTCCCCTGGCGCTTGAAAAAGGCCGGCCAGAACAGCCGCGTACCCAAACCCAAGCCATAAGGGCTACCGTCTTTTGAGCCAAAGCTGTGCACGATAAACTTGCGCTCAGGCAACTCCATGCCAGGGATAAAGTTTCCCGGTGTTTTAAGGCGTAGCTGATATTGATCATCAAAGCCGAAACGCCGTTGATCACGCGCCTTGATTTGAGTGGCAACGACTTCGCCCCCGATAATCTCCCATATCACTTCGCCTACTGAAAAGCCTTTAAGGATAGCATCCAGCATATTCAGACAAACCAGGTCAAAATTGAGCGACTGGCTGGCCAGCTGCACACGCACCAGGTCAGCTGCCTTTTTATCAATCGGTGAATCTGATGCAGGATCTACCTGCCACGGGCGCGAGATGACTGCCAGCTTGCGCTTTTGCAGATCACCATAGACCGTGCAATCCCGCTCGATTTCGTCATAAATCTTCAGCCCTTTTGACTGGCCGCGTGTGAGCAGCGTGTCATCCTGATGGCGCAGCACGCCGGAATAGGTCGGGAAGGTGACGTCCCTGATAACGGTTGCTACCTCATCAGTGGTAGGCTGGCCATTTCTTTTATTGGTATTTTCCATCGCATTAACCCAGGTAATCGTTCATTCGTGTTGCGTTGCGCCGTGGACCCAGTGACTGAAATTCAATCACGCCGCCGCAGGACAGCGCGGCAGCCCAAAGCATGTGCAATGCATCAGGGCCGTCGTCATGGTCAGCCTTCGGGAAGTGCCGCAACTGATCTATCAGCGTAGTTTGATTGGGATTGAGCTTGATTAAGCCGTTAGCAAAATGTGGCTGCAGCGTCTCGATGCGCAGCAGCTTGTCGGTGGTTGGTTTAACGGCACGCGCCGGCACTGGAACTCCCAGCGCTGCCGAACGTTTCACCAGCTCGGTGTGCAAGAACTCCTGAAACTGCACCGCCTCAACTGACCACAGCACGCAGTTGTATTGTTTTTGCAGCTCGATCACGTCGCTGATGATGCGATCCGGCAAGCGCTTCTTAACCAACGCCTCGACCACATACAGTATGCCGGTCGCTCTATCGTAACCACCGACCAGCAAGGCCGACGGGTCACGCGAGGCACCCGCCTTGCCCAGGGACGGGTCACAAGCACCGAAATAGACCAGATTAGGCGGCAAGTATTGATACCAGCATTTATCCAGAATATGCGCAAACGGGGCGTCATCACCTGCGACAGGATCGTTCTGCTGCTCAGAATCAAACGCTGCACGACCATCACGGGCGCGCTTAATCATCAGACTGTAAAGCGGTTGACCATCCGGCCAGCATACGACAGCCCCGGCGTCCATCTCCTCTTTACACCGGGTGTAAAGTTGTAATGCGGCCTCAGGGCCCTCGTTGAGCAGTCTTTCTTCCCACTGCTCCCATAACTGCATATTGTCCGGCCAGCGCTCAATAGAGCGGAATTTCTTCGATGTCCACAGCAGATTTTTGAGCAAGCGAGATAGCACTGAATCGTAATGCAGGATGGTGCCGATAATAATCACATCCATCGTGTCATCCGCCTCCCCCAGGGACAGTACGGTTTTCTTCAGCCAGTTTTCCAGCTTGTCGCGTTGCTCCGGAGAGCGCACGTTCTCATCATTTTCCAGATCGTCGCCGATGACCAGATCAGGGCGATGCGGACCGTGACGCAGACCGCGCATGCGCTTGCCTGAACCGAATGCCTGTATCTTGGCATCATTGGCGGTCACGACAGTGCCGACGTTCCATACGCGACCGGCACCGCAGGCTTCCGGAAAGTCCATGGCCAGACGCGGGTTGAATTCCAGTTCAGCCTTGATTGCCTCCAGCATCGTGGCGGCTTGATCCAGTGCGTCCATGACAATCACCGGATAACGCTTGCGGTCGGTAACGACGCACCAGATCACGAATATCTGCGTAACCAGGGTGGATTTGGCATTGCCGCGCGGCGCTGCAATCACTTCATGATCACCGATGCCATTATCAACAATCTCAGGCAGACGGTCATAAAGGTAGGTGTGTAACGCCGCTTCGCCTTTTTTAACGTAGTGCGGGAAGTAGGTTCTGGCAAAGAAACGATAGTCGTGCATCGCACGCGCCCGGCGTTCAGCCAGGGCGGCAGGATCCGGATCGAAGCCGTCTACTTCCGCCTCGATCTGCATGCGGAAGTTCTGGGCGAGCTTGCCGATCTCTTCAAGAAAGTCGCGTTTTGAGGTTTTGTTATTTGCCATCTTCAACCTTCTTATTTCGATACCATTCCGGCATAGGTGGTGCAGGCGGAATTTTTATTACAAAGGGCTCTGGGTCCTTAATTTCAATGCATTTGAATATCGACTTCCCAACGTAAAAACTGCCCAAGCGACGACATTCTTCAGCAACGCAATGATGAGCCGCATTCCACCCGATGTACTTCCCGGCAATCAGTCCGATTAAAATCCAGACAAGCTTATCCATACGCTTTCACCAGCTCGTCACCGAACGGCTCCATTGTTTCAACCACAATCATCATGTGCTTCGGGTATTTTGTCCGCACGAAATCGGCGTAACGCTTAACCACATCCGTGGCCACGGCGAGCTTGTCGGTTTCCGGCATCAGGCGGCGACTGGCGGACATCAGCTTGTTATAGGCATCAGCCAGGCTACACAGCATTTGCACCTTGTCACCCGGCGCCATGTCAGGCGCTTGCTGGATAGATTCGACTGTGGCCTGTACTTGCTGAACCACAACGGCCAGCGTCTGGCGTACCACGTCTTCAATGCCGCCACCGGCGATCAACTGCGCGCCGCGTGCCTTGTCCCAATCGTCGCCCAACTCCTTACCTGCGCGCTTCCAGTTTCTGGCGGTAGCATAAGGAACGCCGAATTTAACGGCGGAGATTTCCAGTGACAGCTGATCAAAAACATAAGCCGCACGAACCTGACGACGCGAATCTTCACCGTGTGCCATGTTTATCATCCGATGGCATAAGCTCAAGCGGGGTGCCAGGCCTACCTGGAACAGAAAGAGAAGGGCGGCGTACACCGTCTACCTGGCAGCGACCGAGCGCGGCATCTTCACCTTGATAAGTCAGGCGTACCACGTCCAGTTCCAGCATTTCAATCAGATGGCGACTGAGCAGCCATTCCAGCTCTTCAATCATTTGATCCATGCTGGTCACGTATCCAGTGCGGCCAACCTGATCACGCAGCACAGCGCGATTCATGGTGTAGCCATTCGCAAAACTTAGCATCAGCAATATGGTTAGCCGACGTGAGGCCGCGATCTCTTCGGCATAGGTAGTCATCTTTTTCCTTCATTCAACAGATATTGATTAAGAGTGTTCAGCAGATTCCTTACGCCGATAAACTCACCGGTTAACAGGCCAACCTCCGCCCTGAGCTGGTTTATCTTTTCGTGAATACCGCCTAAGTCATCATGCGTAGGGGAGTTCTCAGCACGGGTTTCAAGCCGGGTGATACGCTCAGCCTGACCATCCAGCCTTGCGTCGAGATCATCCTCAAGCTTGCCGATCCGGCTATTTGTCACCTTGTCTTTATTGGATTGATAGGCATAGGCACCCAAAATGCCAGTCGCTATGAATTGCAATATCTCAAAGCCAAATCTCATCCATTCCACATCCATACCTATACCCTTTGGCTTTGTTGTTTTTTACGTAGCTGGTAATCATCCCGGCAATAGGCATCACAGAAATTATCATGCTCAAGCGGCTCTTCGCAGTTGTAGCACTGGCCGGTGTAGGGCATCGGAATAGCCACACGCGCATCCAGTGACCGGCTGCGATACCAGGCGTCCATTTCCTGCGCATCATCAATCTGGTCAGTCATTTCAGTGTTAACCCCATACCAGATATGCTGAATAACCAGCTAGCCAGCAACCAGACAGCAAGCTGATTACTTCCGAACCAATACTTATACTTTGCAAACGAGAATACTTTGAAGTAGGGTGCGCTCAAAAACCAAGTGCAACATTTTTAGAGGAGAATGTTGCATGGGAAAAATTTACAAGCAGTTGAGTATCGAAGAGAGAACAATGATTCAGACACAGCTATCAATGGGGTTCAAGCCAGGGCAAATTGCTC